>NZ_JARAMM010000008.1:0-256492 GCF_028807335.1 Sulfitobacter sp. PR48
CCGGGCTGACACCCGGGCCAAGGCTTGTGGCTGGCGTCGTGGAAGAACGATTTCGTTGTTTCGGGGGGAGCGGGTGCAGGAACGTGCGTTTTCAGCAGCCTCACGCCCCGATGTGGATCGGGGCGCTTTGGTGTTTCGTCAGGCGCGGGTCTTAGCGCGCCGACCTTGAACTTGTGACACGAATACCCTGCCGCGCCTGCGGCGCTCTCGGGACATCCGTGCCACTGGATGGTACAGTTTAAAGGCCGGACGCTTTACGCGCCCGACCTTTAACTTGCGACACGAATACCCTGTCGCGCCTGCGGCGCTCTCGGGACATCCGTGCCACAGGATGGTACGGGTTAAAGGCCGGACGCTTTAGTGCGCGGTGGCGCTGTCGCCGGAGCCTTTTTGCGAGGCCAGGCTGGCCGCAGCGGCGGCGTCCTCGGCCTCCTGATCCCATTCGATGGGTTCAGGAACCGACACCAGCGCGTGTTTCAGAACCTCCGAAACGTGGCTGACGGGGATGATGGTCAGCCCCTCTTTGACGTTGTCGGGGATCTCCGGCAGATCCTTCTCGTTCTCCTCGGGGATCAGCACCGTGGTGATACCGCCCCGCAGGGCCGCGAGCAGTTTCTCCTTCAACCCGCCGATGGCAGAGGCATTGCCGCGCAGCGTGACCTCGCCGGTCATGGCGATGTCCTTGCGCACCGGGATCTGCGTCAGCACCGAAACGATGGCCGTGACCATGGCCAGACCGGCGCTCGGCCCGTCCTTGGGCGTGGCCCCGTCCGGCACGTGAACGTGGATGTCCAGCGTGTCGAAGCGCGGCGGCTTGACCCCGATCTTCGGACTGATCGACCGCACATAGCTGGAGGCCGCGTCGATGGATTCCTTCATCACATCGCCCAGCTTCCCGGTGGTCTTCATCCGCCCCTTGCCCGGCAGGCGCAGCGCTTCGATCTGAAGCAATTCGCCGCCGACAGAGGTATAGGCAAGGCCGGTCACCACGCCGATCTGGTCTTCCTTCTCGGCCAGGCCATAGCGGTGTTTGCGCACGCCCAGGAATTCCTCAAGGTTGTCGCCGGTCACGGTGATGCTCTCGGCCTCCTTGCGGATGATCTTGGTCAGCGACTTGCGCGCCACCTTGGCGATCTCCCGCTCCAGGTTCCGCACGCCCGCCTCACGGGTGTAATAGCGGATCATGCCGGTCAAGGCACTGTCTTCAATCGAGAATTCCTTGGCCTTGAGGCCGTGGTTCTTGATCTGCTTGGCCACCAGATGCTGTTTGGCAATCTCGCGCTTCTCGTCCTCGGTGTAGCCGGACAGCGGAATGATCTCCATCCGGTCCAGCAGCGGCCCCGGCATGTTGTAGCTGTTCGATGTGGTCAGGAACATCACGTTGCTGAGGTCATATTCGACCTCCAGATAGTGATCCACGAAGGTGGAGTTCTGTTCCGGATCCAGCACCTCAAGCATGGCCGACGCCGGATCACCCCGGAAATCCTGCCCCATCTTGTCGATTTCATCGAGCAGGATCAGCGGGTTGGTGGTTTTCGCCTTTTTCAGCGCCTGGATGATCTTGCCGGGCATGGAGCCGATATAGGTCCGGCGGTGGCCACGGATCTCGCTCTCGTCACGCACGCCGCCAAGGGAGATGCGGATGAACTCGCGCCCGGTGGCCTTGGCCACGCTCTTGCCCAGCGAGGTCTTGCCCACGCCCGGAGGGCCGACAAGGCACATGATCGGGCCTTTCAGCTTGCTGGAGCGCTGCTGCACGGCCAGATATTCAACGATCCGTTCCTTGACCTTCTCAAGGCCGTAGTGGTCGTCGTCCAGCACCTTCTGCGCCTTGCCAAGGTCCTTTTTCACGCGGCTTTTCACGCCCCATGGAATGGACAGCATCCAGTCGAGGTAATTGCGCACCACGGTTGCCTCGGCGGACATCGGGCTCATGTTCTTGAGCTTCTTGATCTCGGCCTCGGCCTTTTCGCGGGCTTCCTTGCTCAGCTTGGTGTCGGCAATCTTGGCTTCCAGCTCGGCAACTTCGTTCTTGCCGTCCTCGCCATCGCCCAGCTCCTGCTGGATCGCCTTCATCTGTTCGTTCAGATAATATTCACGCTGGGTCCGCTCCATCTGCGACTTCACGCGGGTCTTGATCTTTTTCTCGACCTGCAGAACCGACATTTCGCCCTGCATCAGCCCATAGACCTTTTCCAGCCGTTCGGAGACCGAGAGCGTTTCAAGCAGGTCCTGCTTCTGCTCCACTTCGATGCCCAGATGGCCCGCAACCAGATCGGCCAGCCGCGCAGGCTCTGCCGACTCGCCCACGGCGGTCAGCGCCTCGTCCGGCACGTTCTTCTTGACCTTGGCATAACGTTCGAATTCATCGGCCACGGTCTTGATCAGCGCCTGCGTGGTCGCGGCATCGCCCGGCATCTCTGTCAGATACTCGGCACGGGCTTCAAAGAAGTTCTCGTTTTCGAGGTATTCGGTGATGCGCACCCGCGCCTGACCTTCGACCAGCACCTTGACGGTGCCATCGGGCAGTTTCAGCAGCTGCAGCACATTGGCCAGCACACCCGCCTTGAAAATACCGGTGCTCTCGGGATCGTCCTCGCCCGGGTCAACCTGGCTCGACAGCAGAATCTGCTTGTCGTCGGACATCACTTCTTCCAGGGCGCGCACGGATTTCTCGCGACCGACAAACAGCGGCACGATCATATGTGGGAACACCACGATGTCGCGCAGCGGCAATACCGGGTAAGAAGCGTTCAATGGCTCTAACATGCTCTTTTCCTTTACTAGCAAGACGAAAAGGTCCCTGATTAGGCAACCGCCTCCGTCTCCTGACATGGGGTGGATATGGAGATCTGCCCCGCCTGTTTCAATCCCTTCCGCGGGCTTTGCGTCATCATCGCCTGCCTGTCCGGTCATGGCAACCGGGGTTTTTACAGGAATGTAACGCAAAATGAACGAAAGGCCCTGCCCGCGCAACATATGTCGCGCTGCGCGGGCATCATAACGCATCTGACCGCGCGTTGCGCCGCGCGGTCAGGCATCGTCACTCCGCCGCTTGCGCGACCGCTGCGGGATAGTCGGTATACCCTTCGCGACCGCCGCCGTAATAGGTGCTCTGATCACCCTCTGCGAGGGGCAGATCGCGCTCGTAACGTGCCACCAGATCGGGGTTGGCAATGAACGGACGGCCAATGGCGATGAAATCCGCATGACCCTCTGCGACGGCTTTCAGCGCCATCTCCCGGTCATAGCCGTTGTTGGCCATATAGGGCCCCTCGAACAGCTTGCGCAGCCTGTCGATGCTCTGCCCCTCCTGCAAGGCGCGGGATCCGCCGGTGGCGCCCTCGACCAGGTGCAGATAGGCCAGACCAAAGCGGTTCAGCGCCTTGATCACATATTCGAAGGTTTCCTGCGGATTGTCGTCGCTGATCCCGTTGGCCGGAGAGAACGGCGACAGGCGCAGGCCCACACGGTCCCCGCCCCAGACCCTGGTGACGGCCTCCATCACCTCAAGCAGCAGCCGGGCGCGGTTTTCCACCGACCCGCCATAGGCGTCGTCGCGGTGGTTGCTGCCGGTCTTCAGGAACTGGTCCAGCAGATAGCCGTTGGCGCCATGCACCTCGACCCCGTCAAAACCCGCCTCAAGGGCCATGGCCGCCGCATGGGCGTAATCGGCGACGATCCGTGGCATTTCCGCAAGCTCCAGCGCGCGCGGGTCAGAGGTGTTTTCAAACCCTTTCGCGGTAAAGGTCTTGCTGCCCGCATTCAGCGCCGAGGGGGCAACCGGCGGCTGGCCGTCGGGTTGCAGCGAGGTATGGCTGATGCGCCCGACGTGCCAGAGCTGCACGACGATCTTGCCGCCTGCTTCGTGCACCGCATCCGTTACCCGACGCCAGGCAGCAGCCTGACCGGGGGTGTGGATGCCGGGGGTCTGCAGGTAACCCTTGCCCTCGGGGCTGATCTGGGTCGCCTCGGTGATGATGATGCCGGCACCGGCGCGCTGGCGGTAGTAATCGACATGCATGTCACCGACCTCGCCGGTGACATTGTCGGCGCGGTTGCGGGTCAGCGGTGCCATCGCGATCCGGTTACCGGCCTCGATGGCCCCGGCCTTCGCGGGGGTGAAAAGCGGTTGTGTCATTGTGGGAGTCCTTGATGAAGGTGGTGTCGGAAATGACAGCTAATGCACCCCTGCGCCGCTGCAAGACCTTGAAATTTCCGCGCCGCGATCACAAGACGCGCAGCATGAAACATGAAGAAAGTCGCGTAGTCCTTTGTATTAAAACTACAATTCATGAATTAAACCGCTTACCGCCCCATGAAACGGTTTGACATGGCCCCGGCCATCACACCCCCACACGTCCGCCGCATATCGCCCGTCCCCTTCAAAGCGGGTCGATATCGCCCTGCGCACGGGTGGCATGGAAATCCGCCTGCCAGGCCGCGAAAGTGCCCGCCGCGATGGCGCCGCGCATTCCCGCCATGATGTCCTGAAAATAATGCAGGTTGTGCCAGGTCAGCAGCATCGAGCTGATGATCTCCTGACTGCGGAAAACGTGATGCAGATAGGCCCGCGAATAGGTGCTGCAGGCCGGACAGTTGCAGTTCTCGTCCAGCGGGCGCGGATCATCCGCGTGGCGCGCGTTCTTGATGTTCAGCACACCGAGCCGGGTAAACACCTGCCCGGTGCGCCCCGACCGCGACGGCAGCACGCAATCCATCATGTCGATGCCCCGCGCCACCGCCCCCACGATGTCATCGGGCTTGCCCACGCCCATCAGGTAACGCGGCTTGTCCTCGGGCAGCTGGTCCGGCGCGTAATCCAGACAATCGAACATCGCCGCCTGCCCCTCGCCCACCGCCAGGCCACCCACCGCATAGCCGTCAAAGCCGATCTCGCGCAGCGCCTCGGCGCTCTGCTGGCGCAGATCGCGTTCCAGCCCGCCTTGCTGGATGCCAAAGAGCGCGTGACCGGGGCGGTCGCCAAAGGCCTCCTTCGACCGCTTCGCCCACCGCATGGACAGTTCCATGCTTTCCGCGATCCGGTCCCGTGACGCGGGCAGCGCCGGGCATTCGTCGAAACACATCACGATGTCGGAGCCCAGCAGCGCCTGGATCTCCATCGAGCGTTCCGGCGTGATCTCGTGGCGCGACCCGTCGATGTGGCTCTTGAAGGTCACCCCGCGCTCGGTCAGCTTGCGCAGCTCGGCAAGGCTCATCACCTGAAAACCGCCTGAATCCGTCAGGATCGGCCCCGACCAGTTCATGAACTTGTGCAGCCCGCCCAGCCGCGCCACCCGCTCCGCCGTGGGGCGCAGCATCAGATGGTAGGTATTGCCCAGCAGGATGTCGGCCCCGGTGGCGGCCACGCTTTCGGGCATCATCGCCTTGACCGTGGCGGCCGTGCCCACCGGCATGAATGCGGGCGTGCGGATGTCGCCCCGCGTGGTGCGGATCACCCCGGTGCGCGCCTTGCCATCGCTGGCCTTTATGTCAAAGCTGACCTGGCTCATCTGCCGTCTCCCTGCAATCTCAGCAGGCGGATACCCCCTTGCGGTGAAACTTGCAATTCGCCCGAAAAATGCTCAGATGAAACATCACGCGCCCTTACAAGGATTGATCCTTTGGACATCGAGAACCTGATCGTCGGATTGCTGGAAAACAACCTGGCATATCTGTTGCTGGCCGCACTTGTCGTCATCGTCATCTTCAAGGCGGTCAAGATCGTGCCCCAGTCCGAACAGCATGTGGTCGAACGCTTTGGCCGCTTGCGCAAGGTGATGGGACCGGGGATCAACCTGATCGTGCCCTTCATCGACCGGATCGCGCACCGGGTGTCGATCCTCGAACGCCAGCTGCCCACCGCCAGCCAGGATGCGATCACCCGCGACAACGTGCTGACGCAGGTGGATACCTCTGTCTTCTACCGCATCACCGAACCGGAAAAGACCGTCTACCGCATCCGCGACGTGGACAGCGCGATTTCCACCACGGTTGCGGGGATCGTCCGGGCCGAGATCGGCAAGATGGATCTGGACGAGGTGCAGGCAAACCGTTCCTCGCTGATCACCACCATCAAGGCCAATGTCGAGGACGCCGTGGACAACTGGGGGATCGAGGTGACGCGGGCCGAGATTCTGGATGTGAACCTCGATACCGCCACCCGCGCCGCGATGATGCAGCAGCTCAATGCCGAACGCGCCCGCCGCGCTCAGGTGACCGAGGCCGAGGGCAAGAAACGCGCCGTTGAACTGGCCGCCGACGCCGAGCTTTATGCCTCGGAACAGACCGCCAAGGCGCGCCGCGTGCTGGCCGAGGCCGAAGCCTATGCCACCCAGGTCGTGGCCCAGGCGATCAACGAAAACGGGCTGGAAGCCGCGCAATACCAGATTGCCCTGAAACAGGTGGAAGCGCTGAACGGCATGGGCTCGGGCGAAGGCAACCAGACCATCATCGTCCCGGCAGAGGCGCTGGCCGCCTTTGGCGATGCCTTCAAACTGCTGAAAGGGCGCGGCTGATGGAGGCCTATCTGACACTCTGGTGGGTCTGGATCTGCATCGCGCTGGCGCTTGGCGTGCTTGAACTGCTGGCACCGGGCTTCATCTTTCTGGGCTTTGCCCTGGGGGCGCTGGCGATGGCGGGCCTTGTGCTGAT
Source organism: Sulfitobacter sp. PR48 (assembly GCF_028807335.1). Classification (NCBI taxonomy): domain Bacteria; kingdom Pseudomonadati; phylum Pseudomonadota; class Alphaproteobacteria; order Rhodobacterales; family Roseobacteraceae; genus Sulfitobacter; species Sulfitobacter sp. PR48. The sequence goes on from NZ_JARAMM010000008.1 coordinate 6,655, forward strand.
CCTGCCCGCCATCGGCATTCCTGCCCTGCTCGCGCTCTTTGCCATCCTGTCGCTTGTGGGCTGGATCATCCTGCGCTTTGCATTCCGCCACCAGTCCAGCGGTGCGCGGATCGTCACCCACGACATCAACGACAACTGAAGCAGGACTTGACCAAAGGCAGGGCGGGCTAGTTTCCTGTCGATGCATCAGGTCGTTCTGAAACCCTTCCTGCGGACCCTCGCCGCCGCCCTGGCGGCCTGTCTGATCTGGCTGGCCCCTGCCGCCACCGCGCAGGAGCCGTGGTTCGAGCAGGACAGCCTGAACGCCGGCATGGCGGCACCCCCCGCCACGCTGGACCGCGCCACGCCGATGGCCGCGATGGAAACTTTCCTCTACCTCGCGGAACACGGCCATTTCAGTGTCGCCGCACATCTGTTGGATCTGTCGGACGTGGCACCGGCCGATCAGCAAACCATCGGCACCGAACGCGCGCGGATGCTGTCGGTGATCCTGGAACGCAAGGTGGTGATCCCCTGGTCCTCGCTCGAAGACCGGCCGGACGGCTGGCTCTCCGGCAATTCAGAGGACAATGACACCGGCCGGGAACGCCGCTCCATCCTGATCGACCGGATGGAACGCGGCGGCCATCTGGTGCCCTTGCGGCTGAACCGGATCAAGGCGGCAGACACCAAGGAACCCGTCTGGGTGTTCTCGCGGCAAAGCGTGGACAACATCCCCGCACTCTACGCGCTTTATGGGCCGACCGATCTGGAACTGGCTCTGCCGGAATGGCTGCGCACACCCGCCTTCTGGGGCATGTTCCTCTGGGAGGTGCTGTTCCTGCCGCTGGTGGCGCTGGCCGCGCTGATCGTGGCTGCCCTGGCCTTCCGGATTCTGCGCAGACTGGGCGAAACCGCCCGGCGGCGCGGTGCCCGGTTCCTCGCGCGCTCGCTGAAATGGCCCGCGGCCATCACCATCTTTGCCGCCATCATCGGCACCGCAACCAGCCGGGTGCTGGTGGTGACGGGCATCATCGACGCGGTGGTCTCGCCGCTGGTGCTGATCTCTTACGTGGTGGCGATCACCCTGGCGGTGGTGCTGGTGATCGACGAGGTTTTCGACCGCATCAGCGTCTCCACCGCGACCGAGCTGGCGGACCCGCAGAATGCCCATCTGCGCGCCGTGGCCACAACCATTTCCGCCGCGCGCAAATTTGTCATCGTCATCGCGACCCTCGCCGCCTCGGGCGTCGTGCTCAGCTCCATCACCGCCTATGGCACCCTTGGCATCTCGTTGCTGGCCTCTGCCGGGGCGCTGACCATCGTGCTGGGCTTTGCCGCCCGCGAAGTGCTCGGCAATATCCTGGCCTCGGTGCAGATCGCGCTCAACCGCTCGGCGCGGATCGGTGACCAGCTGATGTTCAAAGGGCATTTCTGCACGGTGGAGCGGATTGATTTCACCTATGTCCAGCTGATGATCTGGAACGGCACCCGGCTGATCGTGCCGGTCAGCACCTTTGTGTCGGACCCCTTCGAGAACTGGTCGATCGAAGAGCCCGAAATGGTCCGCCCCATCGAACTGACCCTGGCCCATGGTGCCGATGTTGAGCGCCTGCGGCAGGTGTTCCTCGATCTGCTGAGCTACGAAGACCCTTCCGATGTCTCCCCGATGGAGCGCGCCAGGGTCAATGTGACCGGACAGGACGCCATCGGGATCAAGGTCCGCTTCGAATTGCCGACCGCGAATCCGGCCACTTTCTGGGATGTGGAGTGCCGCCTGCGCGAAGCTCTGCTGGCCGAGGCCGCGCGCATCGAACGCGAGACCGGCGCGCGGATTTTTCCGATCCTGCCGCCGGACGTAACACCAGCTTGAAGCCCGCCGGGCAAGCCGCTAGGCAGGCCGCGCAGCAGCAGGAGAAACGCCGTGAACGAACTGAATTTCGGATGGGAGGAATGGGTCTCCCTGCCCGATCTGGGCCTGCCCGCCATCAAGGCCAAGGTCGACACCGGCGCGCGCACCTCTGCGCTGCATGCCCATGACATCGAAACCTTCGGCTCTGCCGCGAAACCCAAGGTCCGTTTCAACGTGCATCCGATTCCAGGGCGCGAGGACATCTCCATCACCTGCTCTGCCCCGCTGATCGACCGGCGCGAGGTCACCTCCTCGAACGGCGAAAGCGAACAGCGGCTGGTCATCGCCTCCACGCTTGAGGTCGGCGGCCAGAGCTGGCCCATCGAAATCACCCTGACCAACCGGGCGGGCTTGACCAGCCGCATGTTGCTGGGCCGTCAGGCGCTGGGGGATCATATCATCATTTCCCCCACGGAGCGGCGGCTGCAGCCCGACCTCAGCTATGATGTTTATCATTCCGCAAAGGTGCGCCATGCCGCCCCCGTCCGCGCCCTGCGCATCGCGGTGCTCAGCCGCGAAGACAATTATTCCACCCGCCGTCTGGTCGAGGCCGGCGAGGCGCGCGGCCATACCGTGGAGGTCATCGACACCACCCGCTGCTACATGGCGATCAATTCTCTGGCGCCCGAAGTGCATTATGACGGCAAACGCCTGCCCCGTTATGACGCGGTGATCCCGCGCATCGGGGCTTCCGTCACACCCTATGGCTGCGCCGTGATCCGGCAGTTCGAAACCATCGGCACCTATTGCGTGAACGGCTCGGCAGGCATCCTTGCCAGCCGCGACAAGCTGCACGCCCATCAGGTGCTGGCGGGCAAGAAGATCGGCATGCCCACCACCGCCTTTGCCGCATCGCCCAAGGACACCTCCAACCTGATGGCGCTGGTCGGCTCCGCGCCGCTGATCGTGAAACTGCTGGAATCGACGCAAGGAAAAGGCGTGGTGCTGGCCGAAACCAAAAAGGCCGCCGAATCCGTGATCGACGCCTTCCGGGGCCTCAAGGCGAACTTTCTGGTGCAGAATTTCGTGAAAGAGGCGGCAGGCGAAGACATCCGCTGTCTGGTGGTCGCGGGCAAGGTTGTCGCGGCGATGAAACGCACCGGGGCGGAGGGCGATTTCCGGTCCAATCTGCACCGCGGCGGCTCGGCCAAGGTCGTGCGCATCTCGAAAGAGGAACGCGACACCGCCGTCCGCGCCGCCCGCGCCTTTGGCCTGGGCAAGGCAGGCGTGGACCTGCTGCGCTCCGAAAGCGGGCCAAAGGTGCTGGAAGTCAATTCCTCCCCCGGTTTCGAAGGCATCGAAAAGGCCACCGGCAAGGACATCGTCGGCAAGGTCTACGACGAGATCGAAGCAAGGGTGAAACCGCAGCCAGTGCGCCGACGCAAGGCGTGATCGGGGGAACGGCCCGGAGCGGGCATGCGCACCAGGCGCAGCCAATGGCAGCGATGGGGCCAAAGTGACATGAGGCGTCGGCCGGGTATCGCCCGACCTGGAGGGCGTTCCAAACCTATGAGTGGTAGAGAACATCTCAGCCCGCAGGCCGGTCATGGCTTGGCGGAGGCTGCAAAATCGCCCTCCGGGGGGAGGTCGGGCGATGCCCGGCTGACGCCGGGCGGGGGCGCTTGGGGCTATGCACCGCGCCAATGGCACGGCGGCAAAGCCCCCATACCAGACCTCTGCGCAAACCACAGCGAACGTCCGCAACCCCGCCCCCCCCCTGCTGCACCACCTCCCCCCACTGGACGCCGCGCCATGCTATCCCTATATAAACAGTCAGGAACCAGATCAGAGGCCGACATGACCGACAACACCCAACCGCTCGAAGGCACACCGCTGATTGCGCCCTCCAGCACCGATCACCCGCTCTACGATCAGGTGGTCGAGGCCTGTCGCACAGTCTATGACCCTGAAATCCCGGTGAATATCTATGAACTGGGCCTGATCTACACCATCGACATCGACACCGAAAACGCGGTGGACATCAAGATGTCGCTGACCGCCCCCGGCTGCCCTGTGGCCGGTGAGATGCCCGGCTGGGTCGCGGATGCGATCGAACCGCTGCCCGGTGTCAAACAGGTCAATGTTGAACTGGTCTGGGAGCCGCCCTGGGGCATGGACATGATGTCGGACGAGGCGCGGCTCGAACTGGGCTTCATGTGACACAAAGAAACTGGCAGGTGTCGTGAAACCGTCACCCGCCTGTCACAGAGGCTTCGTCATACCGTTACAGGCTGCCGTCAGAAGGGACGCGACGACACCCTGAATTTACGGAGCTTCCATGCGCAGTCTCGCAGCCCTCGCGGCCCTTTCCCTCATCCCGCTCGCAGCCCAGGCCGAAGACCACCTGGCCGCCAATGGCTACGGCTATGGTCCCCGCCCGGCCTTCCTGGTCTCCCGGCTTGCCGATGGCGATCTCAAGTCCCGGCTGACCGCCTGCCTGGGCCAGCAGGCCGAACCGACGCTGTTCTCCATCGGCCACCGGGGCGCGCCGATGATGTTTCCCGAACATACCATAGAATCCAATGTCGCCGCCGCCGGCATGGGTGCCGGCATCCTGGAATGCGACGTGACCTTCACCGCCGATCACGAGCTGGTCTGCCGTCACGCGCAGAACGACCTGCATACCACCACGAACATCCTGACCACCGATCTTGCGGCCAAATGCACCACCGGTTTCACCCCCGCCACGGCGGACACGCCGGCCAATGCCGAATGCCGCACCTCCGATCTGACACTGGCGGAATTCCGCAGCCTTGCCCCCAAGATGGACAGCGCCGACAAATCCGCCACCACGGCCGAAGCCTATCAGGGCGGTATCGCGGGCTGGCGCACGGATCTCTATTCCGCTGGCGCCCGGACCATGACCCATGCCGAATCGATTGCGCTTTTCGCCTCGCTGGGTGCCCGCTTCACGCCGGAACTGAAATCTCCCGCCGTCGAAATGCCGCATGAGGGTTTCACCCAGGCGGATTACGCGCAGAAGATGATCGACGAATACAAGGCCGCCGGCATCCCGGCCTCCGATGTCTGGGCGCAGTCGTTCAACCTGGATGACGTGATGTACTGGATCGAAAACGAACCCGAATTCGGCGCACAGGCGGTCTATCTCGTGGAATGGTCCGAAGGCTTCGACGAACAGAACCCCGAGACCTGGGCTCAGGATTTTGCCGCGCTCAAGGCCGCGGGTGTCAATTACATCGGTGCCTCGCTGAACATGCTGCTGACAAACGCGGATGGCACGCTGGCGGCCTCCGATTATGCAAAGGCCGCGCGGGACGCCGGGATCACCCTGATCGCCTGGACCCTGGAACGCTCCGGGCCGCTGGCATCGGGCGGCGGCTGGTACTTCCAGTCGGTGAACGACATCATCACCGATGACAGCGATTACCTCGTCGCGCTCGACGTGCTTGCACAGGATGTAAAGGTCGCGGGCGTCTTCTCTGACTGGCCTGCCACCGTAACCTTCTACGCCAACTGCATGGGTCTGTAACGCCCCACCCCGTCCCCAAGGGACCCGCGCAGCAGGCCGCCTCCATCCCCCCCGGAGGCGGCCATTTTGCTGCAGCGCGCACCGTTTTCCCGCAGACCGCTTGAGAATGCCGCGCAAGGCTCCTATCTTTGTCCCAACAGGAGAAAACACCCATGTTCGGCATTCCCGGAAAACAAGCTGTCACCATGACGCCCAGGGCGTCCGCCCAGATTTCCAAGCTGATGGCATCGGCAGGCCACGCGGGCCTGCGCATCGGCATCAAGAAGGGCGGCTGCGCGGGCATGGAATATACCATGGAATACGTCGATTCCCCCGACCCAAATGACGAGGTCGTGGAACAGGACGGTGCGCGGGTGATGATCGCGCCGATGGCGCAGATGTTCCTGTTCGGCACGGAAATCGACTATGAAACCACCCTGCTGGAAAGCGGGTTCAGGTTTTCCAACCCGAATGTGACCGAAGCCTGCGGCTGTGGCGAATCCATCAAGTTCGACGAAGCGCTCGGCGCGAAGTGAGCCTGGGCGCCGCGGATATTGACTTTGCCCGCGATCTGTTTTCGGAGATTCCAGACCTGGCCACCCGCCGCATGTTCGGCGGGCTGGGGATTTACTGCGGCGATACGATCTTTGCCCTGATGCTGTCGGACGGCCGTCTGATGCTCAAGACCCAGGGCGGTTTCGCACAGCGGCTGGCGGGGGACGGGGCCGAACAATGGACCTATACCCGCAAGAACGGTGCCAGTGCCGCCATGCCCTATTGGACCCTGCCCGAGGCCGCGATGGAAGATCCCGAACAGGCGCTGGCCCTCGCCCGCGACGCGATCGACGCGCTGCGTTAGGGGATACGTTTCAAAGCGCGAGAGTGTCTGCATGCGAACTTTGCAACCGTTCGCCACAATGCCCGGGTGCCCCGCGTCCGGGCCGCCCCCGACCCGCCCCGTCACGCCAGAGGCGTGCCTGATCGTTTCGGCGCACCTCTGGTGCGACGGGCGGGCGCGACTGCGTCGCCCCCGGTGATCAGGCCTTGGCCAGGTGCAGGTAGGTCTCGTTATAGCGTTTCGCCAGATGGTCTCCTGCGCTGATCACCTGATCCGACCCCGGTGGCGCCACATTGGTTTCCCGCGCGGGGTTGAAGAACAGCGGCACCGAGATGCGCTCGGCGGTGCTGCCGATGACCCGGTGCGGCGTCGCGATCACCTTGCCATCGCTCCAGAATTGCAACATCTCGCCGAAGTTGATCGCGAAAGCCCCCGGCGCCGCCGTGACCGGTATCCAGCCGCCGCCGCGTTTGCGCACCTCCAGCCCCGGTGTACCGTCGGTGGCCAGCAGCGTCAGGCAGCCGTAATCGGTATGGGTCGCGATGCCGAAATCCCTGGCCCCGGCCGATGCGGGCCTTTCGGGATAGTAATTGCCGCGCAGCAGCGCCATCGGCGCGTCAAAGGCCGCATCAAAGGCGTCGCGCCGCTGTCCGATGGCCTCCGCCACGCCGCGCAGCACTTCCAGACCCACGGCACAGGCATCCGTGTAGTAGCTCTCAATCGTCTGGCGAAAACCGGCGGGTGTGCCGGGCCAGATATTGGGCGCATAAAAGGGGTCCGCAAGGCGCGGATCACCCTCTGGCAGTGTCACGCCGCAATCAAAGACCTGTTTGTAATCCGGGTTGGCGTCCGGATCGACCTGTTCCGCACCGGACCGGCCCCAGCCCCGGTTCGACCCGGTGGTGGCCATGTCGGTCGCGGCTTTTTCCGCCTCCGGCAGTTTGAAGAAGGCGCGGTAGGTTTCGATCACCTGCGCGACCCGCTCGGGCGGCAATGCGGTGTTGTACACGGTGGCAAAGCCCACATCCGTGGCGGCGACCCGCATGGCATCAAGGGCGGCCGGGTCGCTGGTGCGCAGGGCCTGAAGGTCGATGCGGGGAATCAGCCCCGATGTCTCGCTGTGCTCATTCATGGGGCAAGCCTAGGTCGTGCTGACGCCATCGGCAAAGCCTTTCGTTGCCGCCCCGGGTGCCGGCTGGTAAGTCTGTTCGAAAATCAGGAGAATTTCATGCGCCCCAAGATCGCCGCCGGTAACTGGAAGATGAACGGCACGCAATCCGCCCTCGACGAACTCGATGCTCTGGCCGCGATGCTGCCCGGCGGCGACACCCGCGTGGTGATCTGCCCGCCTGCCCCATTGCTGATCCCTGCCGTGGCGCGGGCAAAGGGCATCGCCATCGGCGCGCAGGATTGCCATGCGGCGGAAAAGGGCGCGCATACCGGCGATATTTCCGCCGCGATGGTGGCGGACAGCGGTGCGGCCTATGTGATCCTTGGCCATTCCGAACGCCGGGCCGACCATGGCGAAAGCGACGCGGATGTCAGCGCAAAGATGCAGGCCGCCTGGGCTGCGGGGCTGACCGCGATCCTCTGCCTGGGCGAAAGCGAAGCGAACCGCGAGGCGGGGCGCACGCTGGAGGTGATCGGCGCGCAGCTGGCAGGCTCCCTGCCCGATGATGCCGGTGCTGAAAATACCGTTGTGGCCTATGAGCCGATCTGGGCCATCGGCACCGGCAAGGTGCCCACCCTGGAGCAGATCGTCGAGGTTCATGATTTCCTGCGCGCCGAGCTGACCGCGCGCTTTGGTGCGGACAGGGGCAATGCGATTGCGCTGCTCTATGGCGGGTCGGTCAAGGCCGCGAATGCCGCCACCATCTTTGAGGCGGAAAATGTCGATGGGGCGCTGGTCGGCGGGGCCAGCCTGAAGGCCAGTGATTTCGCCCCCATCGTGGCGGCGCTGGCGGCATCCTGAGCTTCCTGCTGCATGGGCCGTTCGACAGGCGCTTACAGCCCCCGCAAAAAAGGGTTCCCCGCGGGGAACCCAAATACTTGTTAACAGACATCTTGTTTGGTTAGCGCTGCGCGCGGAGGCGGCGGCGCACCGACGGGGTGCGCCGCCCGTTTGTCATTTCGTGATGATCTCCGGCCCCATCATCATTGTCGGCAACCAGGTCGAGATGATCGGGATATAGGTCACCATGATCAGGAAGACGAAGAGCACGGCAGTGAAGGGCAGCGCGGCCCTGACCACCTTCATCATCGGCATGTTTGCCACCCCGGAGGTCACAAAGAGGTTGAGCCCGACCGGTGGCGTGATCATCCCGATTTCCATGTTCACCACCATGATGATGCCAAGGTGGATCGGGTCGATGCCCAGTTCGATGGCAATCGGGAACACCAGCGGTGCCACGATGACCAGCAGGCCCGAGGGCTCCATGAACTGGCCGCCGATCAGCAGGATCACGTTGACGATGATCAGGAACATGATCGGACCAAAGCCCGCGTCCAGCATGATCGCGGAAATCCGCTGCGGGATCTGTTCGTCGGTCAGCACATGTTTCAGGATCAGCGCGTTGGCGATGATGAACATCAGCGTCACGGTCAGCTTGCCCGCGTCGAACAGGGTCCGCTTGGTGTCGGGGTGCCAGAACACGCTGAGGAGCGCCAGCGGCTTGCGCATCAGCGACAGGTTGCGCCCCTCGCCCTCCACATGCAGCGGCCCCATGTCGCGGTAGACGAAACTGGCGATCAGGAAGGCATAGATTGCCGCCACCGCTGCCGCCTCTGTCGGGGTGAAGATCCCGCCATAGATGCCGCCCAGGATGATCACGATCAGGAACAGGCCCCAGCCCGCTTCCCGGCCCGAGGCCCAGACTTCGCCCCAGCCGCGCCATTCGCCCTGCGGCAGTTTGCGCACCTTGGCCATGATGTAGATTGTGATCATCAGCATGGTGCCGGCCATCAGACCCGGGATCACCCCGGCCAGGAACATCCGGCCCACGGAGACATCGGTGGCCGAGGCATAGACCACCATCACGATGGAGGGCGGGATCAGGATGCCCAGGGTGCCCGCGTTGGCAATGACGCCAGCCGCGAATTCCTTGGTATAGCCGACCTGGCGCATCCCCGCGATGACGATGGAGCCGATGGCGACCACAGTCGCAGGGGAAGAACCGGAAAGGGCGGCAAAGAGCATACAGGCAAAGACGCCCGCAATCGCCAGACCGCCCGGCAGGTGCCCCACCAGGGCGATGGAGAACCGGATGATCCGTTTCGCCACGCCGCCGGTGGACATGAAGCTGGAGGCGAGGATGAAGAAAGGGATCGCCAGCAGGGTATAGTGACCGGCCATCGCCTGAAACAGCGTCTGCGCAATGGAGGCAAGCGAGGTATCGGACAGGACCAGCAGGAACATGATGGAGGACATGCCGAGCGAGACCGCAATCGGCACCCCGATCAGCATCAGGCCCACGACCATTGCGAAAAGAATTGCTACTTCCATGGGATCAACGCTCCGCGTTCATGTGTTTGACGTCCTCGATGGCGTCTTCGGCCTCGTGGCTGACAATCAGACTGTCGGCATTGCCCTGCAGCAGACGGATGAACGCCTGGATGAAGCGGAACAACAGCAGCGCCATGCCGATGGGCAGGATTGCATAGGGAATGAAACGGGGCAGTTTGTCATAGCTTTCGCCCTCGTTCATCACCGGCTCGATGAAGCGCAGCCAGTCGGGCATGGGCAGGTCGACAACCTCGTACCAGGCCTGATCGCGGCTGTTGGCAAAGCCGGTCGGGAACCAGCGGCCCGTGGTGGCATCGAGACCCGCGAAGGGGGCCCAGTAATCCCAGGCGCCTTTCATCAGAAACACCGCATAGATGATGCAGACCAGGCCCGCGATCAGGGCAAGCACCCGGCGCGCAGGCTTGTCAAAAAGGTTGATCACCGCGTCCACGCCCAGATGCGCGGTGACCTTGACCGCATAGCTCACGCCCAGGAGGACCAGCCAGGCAAACAGAAGCGTCACCGCCTCAAGCCCCCAGATCAGGCCCGTGTTGAAGCCGTAGCGCAGAACCACGTTGATGAATGTGATGAGTGTCATGAGCCCGAGGATCACGGCAATCGCCGTTTCCTCGAATTCGTGCACGAAGCGCCCCAGCCCCGTGCGTGGTTGGTAATGCGATGCCATCGCTCAGCCCTTCCGGAAAAATGCAGGTAAGGGGTGGCCGGTCGCCCTGACCGGGGCCGGCCACCCGCAAGACACGAAAGCCTAGTGCTTTTCGTTGATCGCCTGTGCGGCGTCGATGTTTTCCTGACCAACGTCGGCCACGAATTCTTCCCAGACGGGTTTCATTGCGCTGACCCAGGCTTCGCGCTGTTCGGCGTTCAGTTCGCGGATCACGCCACCGGCATCCAGGATCGCCTGACGCGCTTCGGCGTCCACCTGTGCCACGGCGGCGTTCCGCTCGGCGGTCACTTCGTCCATGATGGTGGCAAGCTGGGTGCGCACGTCTTCGGGCAGGCTGTCCCACCAGTCGGTGGATACGACAACCATATAATCCAGAACGCCGTGGTTGGTTTCAGTGGAACCGTCCTGCACCTCAAAGAACTTCTGGCCATAGATGTTGGACCAGGTATTCTCCTGACCGTCGACAACGCCGGTCTGCAGCGCGCCGTAGACTTCGGAGAAGGCCATCGGCTGCGGGCTGACGCCAATCGCTTCCATCTGCGCCTTGATCACTTCGGAAGGCTGCACGCGGAACTTGAGACCCTTTGCATCTTCGGGCAGCAGCAGCGGCTTGTTGGCCGACATCTGCTTCATCCCGTTGTGCCAGAAGCCCAGACCCAGCAGGCCGCGGCGTGTCATCGATTCCTTCATCGCGGCACCGGCTTCGGAGTTCTGGAACTCGTCCACGGCTTCGATGTTCTTGAAGACGAAGGGCAGGTCGAACAGGCGGAAGACCTTGGTGAACTGCTCGAACTTGGACAGCGAGGGCGCGCCCATCTGGACGTCACCCTGCAGCATGGCTTCGAGCAGCTTGTCGTCGTCGTAAAGCGTGGAGTTCGGGAACACTTCGACGCAGGCCTTGCCGTTCATCTCGTCGTTGACGCGCTGTTCGAACAGCGAGGCCGCGATGCCCTTGGGGTGTTTGTCGGTGTTGGTGACATGGCTGAACTTGATGACGATCTCGCCGTCATCACAGGCAGCGGCAACAGCGCCCGCACTGACAGACATCGTCAGGGCAACAGCGGCGGCGGTAAATAGCTTCATTGGTTGTCTCCTCCCAGAGATTTGGAATCAAATCGTCGCACCTTTCCGGGTGCGCTGAGATAAGGAGCCATATTCCCGCGTGCGTTCACAAGTGCGTGTGATCCGCGGGGTGCTTTTTCCTGTTTATACTTTAATTACAACGGATTACAAGACGATCCCGTGATAGGTCATTGAACCTGCCGTACCGGATGTGCGGTTTCCCACACATGCCGGAGCGGCATTTGTGCGGAAATCCGCACATAATTCAGCTGCGAAAATCCTCGGGGCGAATGCCGTAGCGCGCCAGCTTGTCGTAAAAGGTCTTGCGCGGCAGTTTGAGCGCCTTGGCGGCTGCGCTGGCCTGCCCGTCGGCCCGGCGCAGGGCGGCCTCCAGCAGGGATTGCTCCACCTGGGCCATCTGTTCGGACAATCCCAGCGCCGCATCGGGAGCCACGGCATCCTCATGCACCCCCATCACGAAGCGCATCGCCGCCGACATCAGCGCGCGGGCATTGCCGGGCCAGTCGCGCGCCATCAGGTCGGCCACCACCTGCGGCGTGACCTCGGGCCGGGTCAGCCCCGCCTGCTCTGCCGCCTGGTCGACATATTGGCGGAACATCGAAGGGATATCCTCGGGCCGCTCGGAGAGGGCCGGGATCCGCACCGGCATCACCTCCAGCCGGTAATAGAGATCGGCATGCAGGCGGCCTTCCCTGACCGCGGCCTCCACGTCACGGGTGCTGCCGGTCATCAGCCGCGCGGCGGGCGCACCCTCCAGCGCCTCGATCAGCGCCAGCTGGGTCTGGGCGGGCAGCAATGTGACCTCGTCGAGAAACAGGCTGCCGCCTGCCGCCGCCTCCAGCGCTGCGAACAGGGCCTCCGATCCCATCTCTGCCGCCGCGCGTTTGACGAAAGCCGCCTTGGAGCGCGCGGAGCTGAGGTGGATCACCTCCGCCACCTTGGAAATCCCGGTGCCCGGCGCACCAAAGACCAGCACCTCGCCCTCGGTCTGGGCAACGCGGCGGACACGGGCGCGCAGGGCCTCCGATATCTCCGACGTGCCAAAGATCATCCGCGACGCGGGATCGCCCTTGCGCACCAGATCGCGCAGGCGGCGGTTGTCCAGCACCAGCGCACGGGTCTTGAGCGCACGTTCCAGCACCGCAAGCAGGGCGGCAGGCGCACAGGGCTTTTCGAGGAAATCGAAGGCCCCCTGCCCCATCGCCTCCACCGCCATCGGAATGTCGCCCTCGCCGGTCAGCAGGATCACCGGCAGGTCCGGGTCCTGACCCTGGGCATATTTCAGCAGGTGAAACCCGTCACGTCCGGGCATCCGCATGTCCGACAGGATCACCCCGTCGAAATCGCGGGTGATCCGATCCTTGGCCGCCACGAAGGAGCCGGCGGTGACCGCCGTGAAGTCGGCCAGTTCCAGCGTCTGCGCCAGCGCCTCGCGCACGGCGGCATCATCATCCACAAGCAGCACCTTGCCCATCATGCCGTCGCCACATCCTGTGTATGTCGTTCAAGTGTCACGGTAAAAAGCGCCCCGCCCTGATAATTGCTGCCCCTGATCTGTCCACCAAAGCTTTGCACAATGCCATAGCTGATCGACAGGCCCAGCCCCATCCCGGCGGAGGGGCCCTGGGTTTTCGTGGTATAGAAAGGATCGAATACCTTGTCCGGCATCTCGATCCCCGGTCCGGTGTCGCGAAAGCTGACAGTGACCTCATCCGCTTCGAGCACCAGGATTTCAAGGCGCTTTTCCGGCGCATCGGCCATCGCGTCCACCGCATTGGTGATCAGATTGACAAAGACCTGCCCCAGCCGCACCTCGCCGCCGCGCACCCAGGTCGGCGCTTCGAGCGGTGCATGCACCAGTTCGACACCCGCCTCCTGCACATGGGCGCGGGTCAGCTCCAGGGCGCTTTCCAGGGCCCGGCGCAGATCGACACGGTCATCGGTCTGCTGGTCCTGCCGGGCAAAGGCGCGCAGGTTCTGGATGATCCGCGCCATCCGCTGCGCCAGTTCGGAAATGCGGGTCAGATTCTCTGCCGCGCGCGCCGGCGTGCCGCGGTTCATGAACTGCACCCCGTTCTCCGCAAAGGACCGGATCGCCATCAGCGGCTGGTTCAGCTCGTGGCTGATGCCCGCAGACATCTGCCCCAGGGCGCTGAGCTTGCCCGCCTGCACCAGCTCATCCTGCGCCCGGCGCAGGGCGGCCTGCGCCTCTTCGCGCTCGGCCGCCTCTGCCAGCAGCTTGGCATTGGTATCGCGCAGGGCCCGGGTGCGCTCGGCCACCCGGTCTTCCAGACGGGCATTGGCGCTGGCCAGCGCGCGCCGCCGCTCTGCCGCAAGAAACAGCAATGACCCGAATGCGAGGCAAAGTGCGGCCACCGCCGCGGCCTGTGCCGCCGCGAGCCTGCGCGCGGGTTCGGTATCCAGCAGCACCTCGCCGGTCAGGCCGATGACCGGCAGGCCTTGGGTCAGATGCAGCGCGGAGCGGGGCAGATACGGGCCCCAGTCCAGCAGCCAGATCTCATGCCCCCCCAGCCGGCGCGCCTCGAAAGGCGGGGCGGGCCCCACCGGCGGCACCAGACCGACCAGGCCGGAGGATGCTGGCGCCCGGTGCCAGAACAGCAGTTCCGAGCGGTTCGAAATCAGGACCTCGCCGCTGCTGTCGGTGAAAAAGGCCGGCGGGTTGCTGCCGCGCCAGTTGTAGTCGATGCCGTTCAGATCGGTCACCACAACCACGGCGCCCAGCACCTGCCCCGGCGGGCTGAACACCGGTGCGGCATGAAAATAGGCCCGCTGGGAGAGCGGCATCGCTTCGCCGTGCCCCCATCCCAGCGCGCCGCGCAATGCCCGGCGCACAAAGGGCTGTCCGGCCAGTTCCATCGGCGCATCCAGCCCCAGCGCCGAGGCGCGCAGGCGCCCCTCTGCATCAATCACCAGCACATCCAGCGCCGCCGTCTTGTCCGCGACCTTCAGCAGCAGATCGCCCAGGTCCCGCGCATCGCCCTCGGAAAGGACCGCACGCACCGCCGGATGATTCCCCATCAGCACCGCCAGATCCCGGTAGCGCTGCAGCTGGCCCACCAGCCGGTCCCCGGCAAGCGCCAGGTCCGCGCGCCCGCGTTCGGCCAGCAGGTCCAGGCCCTGTTCATGGAAATACCGCCAGACTCCCCCCGAGAGGGCCGCCACAACCGCCAGGAAGGCCAGCATCACTGCCGCTCTTTGCCGTATTCCGCTTATCATGGGGCCAGATTGCACATGCGCCCTTGCCTTGACCAGAGCCGCTCGGGCATCTGGTCGGGATGAAACGCCTTTCCCAATCCCCGCTCGACCCCGGGTTCATCCAGAACCCCTATGCCGTCTATGATGAAGCCCGCGCGCGCGGGCCGGTGCTGTTCTGGGAGGATTACGGGATGCTGGCCGCCTTTGACGCGGCCACCATCACCGCGCTGCTGCGCGACCGCAGGCTGGGCCGGCAGAACCCGGAACCGGCCCCGGCTCCGGCGCATCTGACCCAATGGCACCGGGTCGAGGCGCATTCGATGCTGGAGCTGGAGCCGCCCCGGCACACGCGGCTGCGGGCCCAGGTCCTGCGCGCCTTCACCTCGCGGCGGATCGCGAACCTGCAACCGGATATCGACCAGATCATGCAGGAACTGCTGGCCGCCCTGCCCGCGACAGGGCCGATCGACCTGATCCCCCAGGTCTGCACGCAGCTGCCGGTGCGCATCATCGCGCGGCTGCTGGGGGTGCCGGAAGAGCGCTGGCCGGACCTGCTGCGCTGGTCCAATACCATGGTGGCCATGTATATGGCGGGCCGCAGCCGCGCCATCGAGGACGCCGCCGAAGCCGCGACAGGCGAATTCGTCAGCTATCTGACCGATTACATCGACCGCCGTCGCGGCGACCCCGGCAATGACCTGATCTCGGAGCTGATCGCCACCGAAAGCGCAGGTGAAAAACTGAGCAGCGAGGAGCTGATCGGCACCTGCATCCTGCTGCTGAACGCGGGCCATGAGGCCACCGTGCACGCCATGGGCAATGCGGTGAAATGCCTGCTGGAACATCAGACCGACCCGCTGGCCCTGGCGCCGCAGAACATCGCCGCCACGGTCGAGGAACTGCTCCGCTTCGACCCGCCGCTGCACATGTTCACCCGCTACGCCTACGAAGACATCGACCTGGGCGATGTGACCCTGAAAAAGGGCGATGAGATCGCGCTGATCCTGGGGGCGGCGGGCCATGATCCCGACATCCACGTCGCCCCGGACCTGTTCAACACGCAACGCCCCGGCAGGCCCCACGCGGCCTTTGGCGGCGGGTTGCATTTCTGCGTCGGTGCGCCGCTGGCCCGGCTGGAACTGCAAAGCGCGCTGCCCGCGCTCTTTGCCCATCTGCCCGGGATGACCCTGGCCGAAACCCCGCGCTATGCCGCCACCTATCATTTCCACAGGCTCGAAAAGCTGCTGATCCAGCCGTGAACCGATCCGGGGTCAAGGAGGCCGCAGGCCCCGCGCAGCGGCTTGTCCTTGAGGCCGGAGCGGTTCGCAAGACCCTCGGAAAAGGTCGTTCAGGACGCAAGGCGCCCTGAACACCTTCTCAGCAATGAAAACCCCGGCACAAGGCAAAGCCCCGTCGCCGACAGGGGCTCAGGCCGCCACGGGTGCCCATAGAAAGGAATCGCGGCAAGGCCGCGTCCTTCAGATCACGCCAGGGCCTGTTCAGGTCACAGCGGCAGAGCCACGGTGGACTTGATCTCTTCCATCGACAAG
Source organism: Sulfitobacter sp. PR48 (assembly GCF_028807335.1). Classification (NCBI taxonomy): domain Bacteria; kingdom Pseudomonadati; phylum Pseudomonadota; class Alphaproteobacteria; order Rhodobacterales; family Roseobacteraceae; genus Sulfitobacter; species Sulfitobacter sp. PR48. The sequence continues at coordinate 22,889 of NZ_JARAMM010000008.1, forward strand.
AGCGCGGTGACATTATGCACCCGCACCTCCGAGATCAGCGCCTGATAGAACGCGTCATAGGCCCGCGCGTTCTTCACCCGCACCTTCAGGATATAATCGATATCCCCCGCCAGCCGATGCGCCTCCTGCACTTCGGGGCGGTCGCGCAGCGCCTTGAGGAAGGCCGCCTGCCATTCCGCTTCATGCTCCGAGGTGCGGATCAGGACAAAGAAACAGGCCTCGAACCCCAGCGCTTCGGCGTCCAGGATCACGGTCTGCTGGCCGATGATCCCGGCCTCGCGCATCTTGCGGATGCGATTCCATACCGGGGTCTTGGAAGAGCCCACCGCCTTGGCAATATCATCCAGCGATTGCGCCGCATCGCGTTGCAACTGGCCAAGAATTTTCCGATCTGTCTCGTCTATCCGAACAGGCATCCCGTGATTTTCCTTTTCGTCACAAACTTGTTCTATCTGGCGCTGAAAACAGAACAATATTCCTTATCTGCGCGGGCATATGGCCCAGTACAGGGAATATTTCCTATATAGAGAGGTAAGTCAACGCATCACACCGGCCGCAGCAAGGGGCACATCATGGACCATTTTCCCATCTTTCTCGCCACCGAGGGCCAGCGCATCGCGCTGTCGGGCGGCGGTGATGCGGCGCTGGCCAAGCTGCGGCTGCTGCTCAAGACCCGCGCGCGGATCCATGTCTATGCCCCGGCCCCCGCGCCCGAGATCGAAAACTGGGCGGAAGCCGGCAGGCTGACCCTACACCGCCGCGCCTTTGCCCCGGGCGACGCGCGGGACACAAGGCTGTTCTATGCCGCCGATGAGGACGCGGGCGAGGATGCCCGCACCGCCGCCATCGCGCGGGCCGAGGGGGCGCTGGTCAACATCGTCGACAATCTTGCCGACAGCGCCTTTATCACCCCCGCCATCGTGGACCGCGACCCGGTGACCGTGGCGATCGGCACCGAGGGCGCAGCGCCCGTGCTGGCCCGCGCCATCAAGGCCGACCTGGAAGAACGCCTGCCCGCCACGCTGGGCAATCTGGCGCGGATCGGCAAGGGCTTTCGCAAGCTGGCCGATGCCCTGCCCTTTGGCCGCGCGCGCCGCGATTTCTGGCGCGACTATTATTTCAACACCGGCCCCCGCGCCATCGCCGCAGGCGAGGACCGGGTGAAGGACAGCCTCGGCACGCTGCTGGAGGATCACCTGACCCGTGCCGCCCGCGCGGGCCATGTCGCCTTTGTCGGCGGTGGTCCGGGCGATCCGGAGCTGCTGACCCTCAAGGCGCGCCGCGCGCTGGATGAGGCGGATGTGGTGATCTATGACCGGCTGATCTCGGCACAGATCCTCGAACTGGCCCGCCGCGAGGCGGTGATGATCGACGTGGGCAAGGAAGGTTTCGGCCCCTCCACCAGCCAGGAAACGATCAACGCCCTGCTGGTGGAACATGCGCAATCGGGCGCCCAGGTGGTGCGGTTGAAATCGGGCGATGCCACCGTATTCGGCCGCCTGGACGAGGAAATCGACGCCATCGACGCCCATGGCATCACCTGGCATATCGTGCCGGGCATCACCTCGGCCTCTGCCGCGGTGGCGGCCATCGGCCAGAGCCTGACCCGCCGGGGGCGCAATGCTTCTGTCCGCTTCCTTACCGGGCATGACATGAAGGGGTTCGCCGATCACGACTGGGCCGCGCTTGCCCGCCCGAACGAGGTTGCCGCGATCTACATGGGCAAGAAATCCGCCCGTTTCGTGCAGGGCCGCCTGATCATGCATGGGGCGGACCGCGCCACGCCCGTCACGGTGATCGAAAACGCCTCGCGTCCCGAGCAGCGGGTGCTGGAAACCACGCTGGACCGGATGGCCGCAGACATTGCCGATGCGCAGATGACCGGCCCCGCCCTGACCTTTTACGGACTTGCCCCGCGCGCCGCCGTGCAAGCCGCCACTGACATGCCGATCGAGGAGATGGCCTGATGCCCAAACCTTTCACGCCCAAAGTTGTCACCGCCAACGCCCTGCTTGAGGGCGACGTGATCTATATGACCGCCAGTGGCTGGACCCGTGACCTGGCCGAGGCCGAAGTGCTGACCGATGAGGCCGACGCCGACCTGCGCCTGATCGAGGCGCAGTCGCAGCCGGGCAGCATCGTGGGCGCCTATCTGGCCGATGTCACCCTGCAGGACGGCGTGCCGCACCCCACCCATTTCCGCGAGGATTTCCGCGCCACCGGGCCTTCCAACTATCCCCATGGCAAGCAGGAAACCGTCAAAGAGGAGCGTTTCTGATGTACCATTATACCGATTTCGACGCCGCTTTCCTGGCCGAGCGCAACGCCCAGTTCCGCGCCCAGGTGGAACGCCGCATCGACGGCAGCCTGACCGAGGATGAATTCAAGCCGCTGCGCCTGATGAACGGGCTCTACCTGCAGCTGCACGCCTATATGCTGCGCGTCGCGATCCCCTATGGCACGCTGAACTCGCGGCAGATGGACCAGCTGGCGATGATCGCCGAGAAGTGGGACAAGGGTTACGGCCATTTCACCACACGCCAGAACATCCAGTACAACTGGCCCGAACTGCGCGATGTGCCCGACATGCTGGACGCGCTGGCGGCGGTGAACATGCATGCCATCCAGACCTCCGGCAACACCATCCGCAACGTGACCGCCGACCATTTCGCCGGTGCCGCCGCGGATGAGGTCGCGGACCCGCGCCCGGTGGCCGAACTGATCCGCCAGTGGTCCACCGACCACCCGGAATTCCAGTTCCTGCCGCGCAAGTTCAAGGTTGCCGTGACCGGGGCCGAAGCCGACCGCGCGGTGATCAAGGCGCATGACATCGGTCTGCGCATCGTGGAGCGCGACGGGGCAATCGGCTATGAGGTCATTGTGGGCGGCGGCCTGGGCCGCACGCCGATGATCGGCAAGGTGCTCTATGATTTCGTGGCGGAGGAAGACCTGCTGCCGACGCTGGAAGCGATTGTCAGCGTCTACAACTTGCTGGGCCGCCGCGACAACAAGTACAAGGCGCGCATCAAGATCACCGTGCATGAGAACGGGATCGAAGACATCCGCGCCCGTGTCGACGCGCGCTATGCGCTGATCCGCCCGCAGTTCGGCGGTGTGGACCAGCAGATGCTGGCACGGATCAAGGCCGATTTCGCCGCCCCCCGGTTCCGGGTGGCAGACGAGGCACCCTATCGCAACGCCTATCAGAACGACCCGCTGTTCCGCAGCTGGGCCGATACCAACCTCTCCGCGCACCGTGCGCCGGGCTATGCCATCGTCTCCATCAGCCTCAAGGCGCATGGCAAGACGCCCGGCGATGCCTCTGCCCGGCAGATGCGGCTGATGGCGGCGCTGGCGAAACGCTATGGCCATGACGAGCTGCGCATCAGCCACGAGCAGAACGTGATCCTGCCGCATGTCCATAAATCGGACCTGCCGTCGGTCTTTGCCGCGCTGCGGGCCGAGGGGCTGGGCACCGCCAACATCGGGCTGATCAGCGATATCATCGCCTGCCCCGGCATGGATTACTGCGCGCTGGCTACGGCACGTTCGATCCCCATCGCGCAGGAGATTGCCACCCGCTTTGACGAATTGAAGCTGGAGCATGAAGTGGGTCCGCTCAAGATCAAGATCTCGGGCTGCATCAATGCCTGCGGCCACCACCATGTGGGCCATATCGGCATCCTGGGGCTGGACCGCGCGGGCGTGGAAAACTACCAGATCACCCTGGGCGGTGACGGCACCGAAGATGCGACCATCGGCACCCGTGCCGGCCCCGGTTTCTCTGCCGATGAGATCATCCCGGCGGTGGAACGTCTGGTGCTGGCCTATCTCGACCTGCGCACGGAACCTGCGGAGACCTTCCTGCAGACCTACCGCCGGCTGGGGATGGCCCCGTTCAAGGCCGCCCTTTACCCCGAGGCAGAAAGCAAGGAACGGGCAGATGCCGCTTGACCGAGACCGACATGTACCGGCGGCGCAGGCCAGCGGGGCTGCGCAACCTGCCCTGGACCGGGTTGGCGCGCTCAACGCCGAGCTGCGCCATCACAGTGCCACGGATGTGCTGCGCCGCGCGGTAGAAGAGATCCCGCATCTTGCGCTTGTCTCAAGCTTCGGGGCGGAATCGGTGGTGCTGCTGCATCTGGCCTCCATGGTGAACCGCGACCTGCCGGTGCTGTTCATCGACACCGAACTGCTGTTCACCGAAACGCTGGTCTATCAGCAGGAGCTGACCGAACGTCTGGGCCTGCGCAATGTGACGATCCTGCGGTCGGGCAACATCCGCGCGGTGGACCCGGACAACACCCTGCACCAGCGCGACACCGACGCCTGCTGCAACCTGCGCAAGACCGTGCCGCTGCAAACCGCGCTGCGCGGCTTTGACGGCTGGATTTCGGGGCGCAAGCGGTTCCAGTCGGGCACCCGTGCCGCGCTGGAGCATTTCGAGCTGGAGCAGCGCGGCAATGGCGTGCCGGACCGGATCAAGGTGAACCCGCTGGCCTATTGGGACCCTGCCGATGTGCAGACCTATATGACCGAGAACCGCCTGCCGCGCCATCCGCTGGTGGCGCAGGGCTACCCCTCGATTGGCTGCGCGCCCTGCACATCGCCGGTGAAACCGGGTGAAGATCCCCGCGCAGGCCGTTGGAGAGACAGTGAAAAAGACGAATGCGGCATCCATTTTGTCGATGGCAAGATGGTGCGAACCGGAGGCAAGACATGACCCAATTGATCAACGATAGCGGCTTTGTGGAAGACGACTGGACCGGTGGCTTTTGCGCCACCGGGGCCGCCAATGACTGCGTGGCGCTGGACCTGGCCTCGGATGCCGATCCCGAAGCGGTCGATCTGTCGGGGCTCAAGGTCATCCGGGTTGATTTCCCCTCCTCCGCCGACGGGCGCGGCTTTACCGTTGCGCGCGCCCTGCGCCTGCGGGGGTTCACCGGACGGCTGCGCGCCCGGGGCCATCTGATTGCCGACCAATATGCGATGGCGCGCCGGGCCGGCTTTGACGAGGTCGAAGTGCATGACGAAATCGCCGCCCGCCAACCCCAGGACCAATGGCAGTTCCGCGCCAATTGGCAGGCGCATGACTATCAGTCGCGCCTGCGCGGCTGAGCTGCGACAAAGGCAAAGATTGCCCTGACCCCATTCATCTTCTAAGAAGGGAACGCAAGCGATCGCTTGTGTACATGTGATTATGACCGAGCAGACCCCAGTGAACCAGACCACAGCCCAGCCCGCCCTGCCTGACGCGCAGACCGTGACATCGGTAAAGCACTGGACAGACAGGCTTTTCTCTTTCCGCGTCTCCCGCCCCGCATCTTTGCGGTTCCGGTCGGGCGAATTTGTGATGATCGGGTTGATGGGTGATCCGCACCCCGAGACCGGCAAGCAGAAGCCGCTGTTGCGGGCCTATTCCATTGCCTCGCCCGCCTGGGACGACGAATTGGAATTCTATTCGATCAAGGTGCAGGACGGTCCGCTGACCTCGAAACTGCAGCACATCCAGCCCGGTGACCACATCATCCTGCGGCCCAAGCCGGTGGGCACGCTGGTGCATGACGCGCTGCTGCCGGGCAAGCGGCTGTGGTTCTTTGCCACCGGCACCGGCTTTGCGCCCTTTGCCTCCCTGCTGCGCGAGCCGGAGACCTATGAGAAATTCGATGAAGTGGTGATGATGCACACCTGCCGCGATGTGGCAGAGCTGGAATATGGCCGCCAGCTGATCGAGAACCTGAAATCCGACGAGTTGATGCAGGAGCTGATCGGGGCCGAAAACCTGGCCAAGATCCGCTATTACCCGACCACCACCCGTGAACAAAGCCCCAAGATGGGCCGCATCACCACCCTGTTGCAGGACGGGACCGTCTTTGCCGATCTGGGGATTGACGGGATCAACAAGGAAACCGACCGCGGCATGGTCTGCGGCAGCCTTGAATTCAACAAGGACATGATGAAAACGCTTGAGAGCTTTGGCCTTGAGGAAGGGGCAAATTCCGATCCCAAGCATTTCGTGGTCGAAAAGGCCTTTGTCGGCTAAAGCGTCATGCGAAAAACCTGCACCAGCTAACGCTGCCTGAAATCGGAGATTTCAACGCTCTGACTGATGAATGGTGTTTCAGGTATTTCGTCAGTGGCTGTAAGCCACTCACCAGACATGAAAAAACCGCGTCCCGTCACCGGGGCGCGGTTTCTTTTTGCACGTCGAAGCGGATCAGAGGTTCAGCGCTTCGCGGATTTTTTCCAGCGTCGCCTTGAGCAGATCAGGATTGTCCTGCGCCGCCTTCAGACCTGTGGTCAGGGTGGTTTTCTGCAAGGCGCCCAGATCGGAGTTCTCGATCATCTCGGTGACCTTGCCGAGGTCGAAACCATCCACTGTCAGCAGCTGATCCACCATCGAAGGTTCAACCCCATCGACACCGGCGGCGGCCTCGGCCTCTGCCGTGTCGCCGGTTGTGGCATCGACAGATGCCTCTGCGGCCGGCTCGGTGGTTGCCTCGGCTGCGGTTTCCGCGGCCTCTTCGGTGCTTTCAACAGCCGCATCCGCGGCCTGCTCGGTGCCCTCGGCGGTGGCTTCCGCTGCCTGCTCAGTTGTTGCGGCTGCGCTGTCGGCGGCCTCGGCTGTGGCATCTGCCGCGTCTTCGGCGGCTTCTGCCGTGTCCGTGGCGGCATCGGCCACCGCATCTGCCGTGTCGGAAGCTGCATCAGCGGTTGCATCTGCCGCATCCGCTGCGGTGTCGCCCGCTGCATTTGCCGCATCGGAGGCCGCTTCGGTGGTGGCTGTCACGGCGTCAGAGGCCGCTTCGGCAGCGTCGCTGGCCGCATTCTCGACCGCCTCGACAGCGCCTTCTGTCGCCTCTGCAATCGCTTCACCGGCTGCATTTGCGGCATCTGCCGTGGCATCGACCGCTTCGCTCACGGCGCCCTCCACCGCGTCAGCGGCTTCGCCTGCGGTTTCAGAGGCGCTTTCCAGTGCTTCGGGTGCATTGACTGTTTCGGAGACCTCATTCACAGCTTCGGAAGCATCATTGGCCAGTTCAGACGGTGACTTGCCGGAATACAGCATGTAGCCGCCAACAGCGACAAGTGCCGCCACGATAATCCAGATCAGGTTTTTCATATTCTTTCCCTCTTTGACAGCGCCGGGGCCAACACTGGCCCTGCACACCTTGTCGGCCCAAATGCGGAACAACCCCGATACATTCAAGGGGAATTTGGCGCGAAAGACGTCCATTGCACCAATTTACCGGCTTGAAGAAGGCGGTTGCCACGTCTACCTTGCAACTTCGAAAATACAGCAACCACCAAAGGATGACCACCATCGCTCGCAGACCTCATAACGCGCCACCGCAACGTGACACCGGACCGCGCGTCAACGAAAACATACGTTCCCCGGAAATCCGCCTGATCGGCGCAGATGGCGAAAACGTCGGCGTCGTGACGCCCAACCGCGCCCTCGAAATGGCCGAAGAGGCCGGGCTGGACCTGGTCGAGATTTCGCCCAACGCCAATCCGCCGGTCTGCAAGATCATGGATTTTGGCAAGTTCAAGTACGAACAGCAAAAGCGCGAATCCGAAGCCCGCAAGAAGCAGAAGATCATCGAGATCAAAGAGGTCAAGTTCCGTCCCAACACGGATACGAACGACTATGACGTCAAGATGCGCAATGTCTTCAAGTTTCTTGAGAACGGCGACAAGGTCAAGATCACCCTGCGTTTCCGGGGCCGCGAGATGGCGCACCAGAACCTGGGCCGCGAGCTGCTGGAACGGGTGGCAGAGGACACCAAGGAGCGTGGCAAGGTCGAGAACTTCCCCAAGATGGAAGGCCGCCAGATGGTCATGCTGATCGGGCCCCTGCCCAGCAAGGCCTGAGACCAGCACTTCGCCGCTACAAAGAGCGGCCTTCTGACGCGCCCGGCAAAGCCGGACTCTGAGAAGGCCGCCAGATGGTCATGCTCATCGGGCCCCTGCCCAGCAAGGCCTGAGGTCATAGCCTGAGGTCGGCACATTGCCTTGACACTCAGCGGCCCCTGCCTTCCGGACAGATGTCAGCGCCGACGGAATCGAAAAACCCCCGCAACGCATTGCGGGGGTTTCTTTTTGCGGGTCATGCCCCCTGCGAGAGGGTCAGCGCAGCAGGGCGGTGATGTTGCGCACCACCGCGCGGCGGTTGGCAGGTTCCGCATCAAGCGTCGGGATCTTGAGGTCGGATTCGCCATAGCCCTGGGTGACGAGGTTCTGCGCGGGCACGTTGAAGTATTCGGTCAGCGCCAGCGCCACGGTTTCGGCGCGGCGGTCCGACAGGGCCAGGTTGTAGGTGGCGCTGCCGACAGCATCGGTATGCCCCTCGACCAGGATCACGGTACGCGGATCCTGTGCGATCTGTTCGCGCAGGGCGGTGCCGATCCGGGCCAGGCTGCGCGCCTGTTCCGGCTGGATCGCGGCGGAACCGGTCGGGAAGCGGACCGCATCAAGCTCCAGCTGCGGTGCCAGGGCACGCACCTGGCTGATGTCGCGGACCTGACGCAGGGAGAAGGTGCGGTTGGTATCTGCCGCCAGTTCGCGTTGCAGCGCCGCGCGCAAGGCCTCCTCGTTCTGGTTGCTGACCATTTCCACCTGCTGCTGCCGGTTCACCTGCGGCAGGTCGTTCACCACAACCCGCTGTTCTTCGACAAGGTCATCAAACAGCACCACCTGGTTGCCCTGCGTATCCACGGAAACCCGGCGCAGGACCGAACCGTCACGGGCGCGGATCGTGATGATCTGCGAACCGTCCGGTTTGGTCACGATGCTGCGGCTGGAGCCGTCGTCGAAGGTCTGGGTGCGGACCTCATCGCCCGCCTGGCGGATCAGCGCATCTTCATCCTTCAGCACCCGCAGGTCGCCATTGGGGTCCTCGACCACCACCCGGTCGCCCGAGCGGCTGACAACCTTGTCGCCGTTCTTGAGCACGGAGCCCACCACCACGGCACCAAGCCCCAGCAGAAGCGCCTTTTCGAATTTGCTCAACCCGCTGTCGTCACTGGAGGCTGCAGGCTGCTGGTCGCCGGTCACGGCGGTCTCGAATTCCTCGTCGGAGGAGCGCAGGTTTTCCTCGGTGATCTCTTCGGTCACCACGTCGGCATCACTGCTTTGAGACTCGGCCGCTGCGGCGGCGGCGGCGATGGCCTGACGCTCGGCCTCGCGGTCTGCGGCGCGTTGGGCTTCCAGCTCGGCGGCCTGACGGTCCGCTTCGGCCTGGGCTTCGGCGGTCAGCTCTGCCTCGGCTTCGGATGTGGCCTGCGCATCAGCGGCAGCCTGTGCATCGGCTGCGGCCTGAGCATCGGCTGCGGCCTGTGCGTCAGCTGCGGCTTGAGCGTCAGCTGCGGCCTGCGCATCAGCGGCGGCTTGATCCTGCTCCGCCTGTGTTTGAGCGGCAGCGGCGCTTTCTGCGGCCTGAGCATCAGCGGCAGCTTGTGCGTCAGCAGCAGCTTGCGCATCTGCAGCGGCCTGATCCTGCGCAGCCTGTGCATCGGCAGCAGCTTGATCTTCGGCGGCCTGCGCATCTGCGGCGGCTTGATCCTGCGCAGCCTGCGCCTCAGCAGCAGCTTGGGCGTCTGCAGCAGCTTGTGCGTCAGCAGCTGCCTGGGCATCTGCAGCAGCTTGCGCGTCAGCGGCAGCCTGATCCTGTGCCGCCTGTGCCTCGGCTGCGGCCTGTGCGTCCGCCTGGGCCTGTTGCTCTTCACTTGTCGGCGCCGCCTCAGAATTCTCTGTCGCGGCGGATTCCTCTTTCATGGCGCGGCGCACAACCAGCTCTTCAGCGGTCTTCACGGCCTGATCGTCAAACATGCAGGGAAAGGTGACCTCCCCCCCGGTCAGATCGCAGGCCGGTGTTTCGGACTGCGCAAATGCGCCCCCCGGCAGCGCCAGAAGCAGGCTCATGCTCAGGGATGTTGTCGATTTCAATAGCGTCTTCATTTGGTGTTCCTCACATTGTTCCGAACGCCGTTCGGGCAGCGCTTGTGAGTTAACGTCTGGTGGCGGTGGCGGTTCCGCCGCCCCTGAAGATAGGCAAGGATACGCAAAAATCCGCGCACCCCTGGGGCACGCGGATTTCTGTTCAGACCACGACTTTCAGGCCATGGCGCCCGGTCAGGCGATGGCGGCAACCGCCCGTTTGGTCATCACGCCAACCAGATGGGCGCGATATTCGGCAGTGCCATGCAGATCGCTGATCATGTCGCCTTCGGCTTTCAGCCCCGCCACCGCATCGGCAGAGAAATTGGCCGAAAGCGCCTCTTCCGCCTCGGTCCAGCGGAAGACACCGTCATTGGAGGCACCTGTCACCGCCACGCGCACCCCGTCGCTGAACCTTGCGACAAAGACCGCGACCAGCGGGAAGCGCGAGGCAGGCTGGAGGAATTTTTCGTAATGCGCCGCCTGCGGGATCGGGAATTTCACTTCGGTGACAATCTCGCCCTCTTCCAGTGCGGTGGTGAACATGCCGAGGAAATAATCATCCGCCGCAATCTCGCGGTTGTTGGTCACGATGGTGGCGCCGGAACCAAGGGCCGCCGCCGGATAGCAGGCGGAAGGGTCGTTGTTGGCCAGAGAGCCGCCGATGGTGCCCCGGTTGCGCACCGCAGGGTCGCCGATGCGCGCCGCAACCGTTGCCAGACCCGGATAATGCGCCGCCGCTTCGGCCGCCACGGTCGCATGGGTGGTGCCGCCGCCGATGCAGAGCCTGCCATCGTCAGACATGCGGACCCCCTTCATTTCCTCGATCCCCGTCAGGGACACCAGCACCGAAGGGGCGGCCAGCCGCGCCTTCAGCGTCGGGATCAGGGTCTGCCCGCCGGAAATCGGCTGAGCCTCTTCCTTGCTCATCGCCTGCACCGCATCGGCGATGCTGGTGGGGCGTTCGACGTCGAAATTATACATCTTCTTTCCTTTCGAACCTGGCACCGCCTGCGGGTCTCGCGGGGCACCTGCTTCTTTATGCCAAAATACCTCCGGGGGGTCCGGGGGGCAACGCCTCCCGGACCCCCCGTCTCAGATCACCCCTGCATCGCGGCCCAGACGCGCGATGGCGTCACCGGCATGTCGATATGGGCCACATCCTTGCCGCCGGAGCGCATTGCGTCCAGCACCGCGTTGACCACCGCCGGAGGGGAGCCGATCGCCCCCGCCTCGCCGCAGCCTTTCACGCCCAGCGGGTTGTGGGTACAGGGTGTCTGGCAGGAATGGTCCACGTCATAGAAGGGCAGATCGCTGGCCCGCGGCATCGCGTAATCCATGTAGGATGCGCTCAGCAACTGGCCGTCGCTGTCATAGGCGCAGTTCTCCAACAGTGCCTGGCCGATCCCCTGTGCCAGCCCGCCATGAACCTGGCCGGTAACGATCATCGGGTTGATGATATTGCCGAAATCATCCGCCGCCGAGAACCGCTCGATGGTGACCTGGCCGGTCTCCGGGTCCAGTTCCACCTCGCAGGCATAAGCGCCCGAGGGGTAGGTAAAGTTCGACGGATCGTAGAATGCCGTCTCCTCCAGCCCCGGTTCAAGATCCTCCAACGGATAGTTGTGCGGCACATAGGCTGCCAGCGTCACATCGCCCCAGGCCAGGGATTTGTCGGTGCCCGCCACGCTGAACATGCCATCCTTCAGTTCGATATCGCCTTCGGAGGCCTCCAGGATATGGCCGGCGATCTTCTTGGCCTTGGCGATGATCTTTTCCGTCGCGCGGACCATGGCCGATCCGCCCACCGCGATGGAGCGGGAGCCATAGGTGCCCATGCCCATCGGCGTGCGCGCGGTGTCGCCATGCACGATCTCGACCATCGAGGCGTCGATGCCGATCATTTCCGCAATCACCTGGGGAAAGGAGGTCTCATGCCCCTGCCCGTGGCTGTGGGAACCTGTCATGACAACCAGCCCGCCGGTGGCATTGACCCGCACCGTGGCGCTTTCATAAAGCCCCGCCCGCGCGCCCAGCTGGCCCACAAGGTTCGACGGCGCGATGCCGCAGGCCTCGATATAGCAGTTCACGCCAAAGCCGCGCAGCTTGCCCTTGGCCTCGCTTTCCTTGCGGCGCGCCGCAAAGCCCGCGATGTCAGCCATCTCTTCCAGCTTGTCCATCGTGGCGAAATAATCGCCGGTGTCATATTCCACCGCCACCGGGGTGGCATAGGGGAATTCGGTGATGAAGTTCTGACGCCGCAGCTTGATCGGGTCCACGCCCAGCTCATGCGCCGCCTTGTCCACCAGCCGCTCCAGCTGAAAGGTCGCCTCGGGCCGTCCGGCACCGCGATAGGCATCGACCGGCACCGTGTTGGTGAACACCGCCTTCACGTTCACATAGATCAATGGCGTCTTGTAGTTCCCCGCCATCAGCGTGCCATGCAGCCATGTCGGCACCGAGGGCGCGAAGGTCGACAGATAGGCGCCCATGTTGGCATAGGTATCGGTGCGGATCGCGGTGAAGTTGTTGTCCCCGTCCAGCGCCAGTTCGATCTTGGTCACGTGATCGCGGCCATGGGCATCCGACATGAAGGCCTCCGACCGGCTGGAGGTCCATTTCACCGGACGGTTGCAGGCCTTGGCGGCAAAGGTACAGAAGGCTTCTTCCTGATAGTGGAAGATCTTGGTGCCGAAACCGCCGCCCACATCGGGGGCCACGACGCGCAGCTTGTGCTCGGGGATGCCCAGCACGAAGGCGCCCATCAGCAGGCGGATCACATGCGGGTTCTGCGAGGTGGTGTAGAGCGTGTGTTCGCCGTCCGAACGGCTGTAATCGCCCACCGCCACACGCGGCTCCATCGGGTTGGCGACCAGACGGTTGTTGACCAGTTCCAGCGTGGTGACATGTGCGGCCTCTTCAAAGGCCTTGTTCACCGCCTCCTTGTTCTCCTCCACGAAACCCCAGTCATAGCAGAGGTTCGAGGGCAGCTCCTCATGCACCTTGGGCGCGCCGTCCTTGACCGCCTCCTTCATGTTGATGACGGCGGGCAGTTCCTCGATCTCCAGGACAATCGCCTCGGCGGCATCGCGGGCCTGGGCCAGCGTCTCGGCCACGACAGCGGCGATGGGTTCGCCCACATGGCGCACCTTGCCCTGGGCCAGCACCGGGTGGCCCGGTTCCTGCATCGGCTGGCCGTGTTTGTCGGTGACCTGCCAGCCGCAGGGCATGCCGCCCACGCCTTCAAAGTCCTTGCCGGTGAAGATCCTGACGACCCCGTCCATGCCTTCGGCCGCCGACGTGTCCACGCTGGTCAGCTTGCCATGTGCCACGTCGGAGCGCAGGAAAAAGACATAGGCCTGTCCCCGCAGGTTGATATCGTCGGTGTATCGTCCGTTCCCTGTCAGAAACCGGACGTCCTCGCGCCGCTTCGTGCTGGCACCAATTCCGCCGTCTTTAGGCATCTTCATTCCTCCCGAATGTCTTGGGTGGCCCCCACCCTACATCTCCTCTTGCAGGGTGGGTCCGACCCCACGCGTTGATGTGCTTATTCTGCTGCGATCGCGCTGACGTCCTGGCCGGATGCGGCCATGATCGCCTTGACGATGTTGTGGTAGCCCGTGCAACGGCAGATGTTGCCGTCAAGGTAGTGTCGCACTTCGGCCTCTGTCGGCTTGGGGTTCTCCTTGAGCAGGGCCGCCGCCGACATCACCATGCCGGGGGTGCAGAACCCGCACTGGAGGCCGTGGTGGTCCTGAAACGCCTGCTGGATCACATTGAGCGATCCATCCGCATTGGCCTGCCCTTCGATGGTGTCAACGGTGGCACCGTCCGCCTCGATGGCGAGCATGGTGCAGGCTTTCACGGCCTGCCCGTTCACATGGACCACGCAGGCGCCGCACTGGCTGGTGTCACAGCCGATATGTGTGCCGGTCAGGCCCTGATCATCGCGCAGGAATTGTGCCAAGAGCGTGCGGCCCTCCACGTCGCCGGACGCGGTTTTGCCGTTCACGGTCATTTTGACCTGTGTCATGAAATCCTCCCATTTGTGACCTTGTTTGAACGTGAGTAAATCACGCAGAGCCTCTATTGAGAATAGATAAAAACGGATATCACGGGATATTGGACTAAAGTACCAAGGCTGCGCATCCGCGCAGCGTCAGCGGCCCCGGCGGGGCTGCGGACGGGTCGGAATTTCCTTGAGCAATCCGCCCACCCCCATGCCCGCGATATCGGCAGAGCTGACCGGCACGCCGCAGATCACCCGGGACAGCACCCAGTCGGCACCGTTCAGCGCCGGTGCGCGGGCACATCCCGGCAGGCCGATCACGGGGCGGCCGTTCAGCGCCCCCAGGAACAGCAGGTTGCCCGGATCGACCGGCATGCCAAAGCGTGTGACCCTGCCACCGGCCGCGCGCAGGGCGGCGGGTGCCACGTCCTCGCCGTCCGAGGTGGCAGAGCCGGTCAGGACCAGCAGCAGCTCCGATGTGCAGGCCGCCAGCGCCGCTGCCAGCTCGGTGCGCCGGTGCGGCACCAGTTTCACCGTCTCCAGCGTCACTCCCAGCGCTTCCAGCCTGCCTGCGATGGCGTTGCGGCCCTTGTCGCCGACACCGCCGGGGATTTCGGTGATGATCAATGTGGCGGTCTTCAGCACCGGCTGGCGCAGGGTGATCGCGCCTGCGGTCGCCACCGCCGCGCAGGCCTGTGCCAGGTCCGCCTCCGGCACGCCGTAGGAGATGATCTTGATCGTCGCCACCATGCCGCCGTCGCGCATCTGCTGCCAGGGCGGCACGGTGGCGATGGTGATCATCGGATGCACCGCATTCACCGCCTCAAGTGCGGCCACATCCAGTTCCGCCACCCCCGGCCCCTCGGCCAGCAGGTTGACGCGGCCGGTGAAAGGGCGGGTCTGCTTCAGCCCCTTTCCCTGTCCCAGCACGGCAGTGGCCAGCCGTTCCGCCGCCAGATCCTCGCCCAGGTCATCAGGCCCCAGCCGGGCCACGATCACCTCTGCAATGCCGGTTTCCGCCAACGCCTGCAGATCCGCGCCCGACAGCACGCGGCCCTTGCGCAGCCGTCCCCCCCGGGTCGGCACGGAATGGGCCAGCACCGCCCCCTCGGCCTGAGAAAGCGGGACCGGGCCAAACTTCACGATTGCCTCAGCGTCTGGATCATCTCTGCCAGGATCGCCACCGCAATCTCTGCCGGGCCCGCGGCCCCGATGTTCAGCCCGATGGGACCATGGATGCGCCCGATCTCATGCTCGGCAAACCCCGCCTCCGCCAGCCGCGCCACCCGCGCGCCATGTGTCCGCGTGCTGCCGAGCGCGCCGATATAGAAGGCCTTTGAGCGCAGGGCGCAGGTGATTGCCGGATCGTCCAGCTTGGGATCATGGGTCAGCAGCACCACCGCACAGCGGGCATCCAGCCCGATCGCCTCCAAGGCGGCATCGGGCCAGTCGTTGATCACCCGCGCATCCGGAAACCGCGCCTGCGCGCCAAAGGCCTCGCGCGGGTCCACCACAACAGGATCAAACCCCGTGCTGCGCGCCATGCCGACCAGATGCTGGGCAATATGCACCCCGCCCACAACGATCAGCCGCAGCGGCGGATTGTGAATGGCGATAAAGGTCTTGCCATCTGCGTCAACGCCGGAACGGTCCATGCGGAACCTGTCCTCATGTCCCTCGTGCACCAGCCTGCGCGCGCTGCCGTCCAGCGCCACCTCATAGGCGACGGGGTGACGTTCGGCACGGGCCGCGACCAGATCGCGCAGCATCGCCTCGGGCATGCCGGCCTCCCCCACCGGTTCCACCAGAATGCGGATGGTGCCGCCACAGGCCAGACCCACGGCAAAGGCATCGCCATCGCTGACACCATATTCCAGCAGCCGGGTGCCGCCCTGCTCCAGCGCCTCCAGCGCCTCGATCACCACCGCGCCCTCGACACAGCCGCCGGAAACCGAGCCCTCCATCTGCCCCTCGCCCGAGACGACCAGTTGCGCGCTCACCCGGCGCGGGGCAGAACCCCAGGTCTCGATCACCGTGGCAAGGGCCACGCGCTGGCCCGCGTCGATCCACGCCAGGGCCTGTTCCGGTGCTGTCTGCGCTGCCATGCTGATCATCCTTCTCGTCCCGGGACCAGAGGTCCGATGCACTCTTGCCCCGGAATGTAATGCGCGGGGCACCCGCGCTCAATCAGATAAGAACACCCCCGGCCCGTGCAAAGGTCCAGCGCGACCTTGGTCACAGATGGGTCAGGCGGCAGCGGATGGCTTGCACTGCCCCGCTGTGGCAACTACATCTGTCGCGACGACATGATAACCGGAGACCTGCCATGCCGATGCAAGCCAGTGAGATCGAAGAGTTGATCCGCGCGGCCTTTCCCGATGCCCGAATCGTGGTCGAAGGGAACGATGGCGTGCATATGGCGGCGATGGTGGAGGATGCCTCTTTCAAGGGGATGAACCGGGTGCAACAGCAACGCGCGGTCTATGCTGCGCTCAAGGGCAAGATGGACGGGACCAATGGCGAATTGCACGCCCTGGCGCTGACCACGCGCGCCCCAGTCTGAACAGGATTTATCGAGGATAAAACGATGAGCGATGCGACAACGCGGATCAAGGATACGATCACTGCAAACGATGTGGTGCTTTTCATGAAGGGCACCAAGGAAATGCCGCAGTGCGGGTTCTCTTCCCGCGTGGCGGGGGTGCTGAACTATATGGGTGTCACCTATTCCGACGTGAACGTGCTGGCAGACGAAGAGATCCGTCAGGGGATCAAGGATTTCTCGGACTGGCCGACCATCCCGCAACTCTACGTCAAGGGAGAATTCGTCGGCGGCTGCGACATCATCACCGAGATGACATTGTCAGGCGAGCTGGACACGTTGTTCGAGGAAAACGGCGTGACCTATGACAAGGACGCCGCAGACAAGATCCGCGAAGCGAACGGCTAAGCCCCCCGGTCGCTGCCACAGACACCTGCCGGGCCATGCCGGACCGGATGCGGTCCGGCATGGCCCGGCGCTGTCACTTCACCACGCATTCCGCCAGCAGGGTTTCTTCCGAGCCGTCGGTGCCGTCGTGCCAGAGCAGCGTGGCAGTCTCGCCCTTGGTCCACCAGACGTAATGCGACCCGTCGGACGGATAGCCATAGCGCGCGCCCGACGCGCTTTGCTCTGACTGGAGGTTGTACATGCCGCCCTCGACATGGAGGACAGCGATGCCGGGACCGGTCTCGTCGTTGACATAGACCACCGGCACCTCGACACCCCGCTCGCAGGTATAGCGCATCGCCTGCACCTGCATCTCTGCCCAAGCGCAGGCGGGCAGCAACAGCGCCGCGATGCACAGCGCGGGGCGGATCACGCCGACTTTTCCTCGACCTCGGCGGCCAGCGCCTCTGCCCTTGCGGCCAGTTCCGCCAGCGTGTCCTTGACCGACTGCGGCACCACCGGCACCTCGACGCGCTCCGGTTCGATCTTGACATTGCGCAGCCCGGCGAGCTCCGCCTCGCGCTCGGCCAGTTCGGCCTTTACCTCGGCCATGCGGTCTTCGACGCTGGCGGTCTTGTCGGCCAGCAGCAGGCCCGCCATCAGCAGCATCCGCGCCTCGGGCATGCGCCCGACCTGATCGGAGAGCACCTGCGCCTCGTCATCCAGCATCTTGGCGGCGGCATGCAGATAGCTTTCCTCACCCTCCTGACAGGCAACCTCGAACTGGCGTCCGCCAATTGTGATTCGTACCTCTGGCATCAGGCGTCCTCCTCGGCTTCGTCGGTATCGGCGGTGGCGGGGGTGTCCCCTGCGCTGTCCAGCAGCGGACCAAGCGCGGCAAGGATGGCGCTGCCTTCGGCCACATCGGCGGCGCGGGCGGCGCGCAGCCCTTCCAGTTCGGCCAGCATCGCCTTGTTGATCAGATGCGCATCCCCCACCCCTTCGGCGTTGGCCTCCTGCAAGGCGGCGCAGGCATCGGTCAATTGCGCATTGGCGCGGCGGACGCGCTGCAGCTCGATATCAAGCTGGGCGATCCGGGCCTGCGATTCCTCGACCTGGGTGCGCAGCGTTGCGTTTTCGGATTCAGCGCGGGCTTTCAGGGCGCGCACCCGCTCGGTCAGCTGCGCGTTTGCGGTGCGCTCGTCCTCCAGCGCCTGGACCATTTCGGGGTCCGGCGCGCCCGCGTCCTTGCCCAGGCCTTCAAGGCCGGCGGCAACCCGGTCCATGGCCGCGGTGATGCGGCGTTGCAGTTCATCTATGTCACTCATTCCCCGGTTCCTTCACGTCCTGTCTGTCACCGACCGTCACTGCCCCGGCAGATTTCCGGGCGAATCGCCCCTGCACAAGGATTTTTATTATCCTAACCAAAGGATCGGACAAATGCGCCCCCCTTTCAGATCAGCAACTTGACCGGCGAAGTTGATCCGCAAAGCAGCGCCCGTGCCTGTTGCGCTTGAACTTTGCCCCTTGACTGCTATGCACGGGCGCAACCCTGACGCGCTATAAGGAAGCTTCCCTTGGATCTTGACGCCCTTGCCAAAGCACACCCGGACCATTGGTCCAAAGCCACCGCCATCCGCGCCCTGGCCCTGGATGCGGTCGCCGCCGCGAACTCCGGTCACTCCGGGATGCCCATGGGCATGGCCGATGTCGCCACCGTATTGTTCGAAAAGCATCTGAAATTCGACGCCGCCAACCCGCTGTGGCCCGACCGGGACCGGTTCATCCTGTCCGCCGGTCACGGGTCGATGCTGATCTATGCGCTGCTGCACCTGGTGGGCGACGCGCAATTCCCCATCGAAGAGCTGAAGAATTTCCGCCAGATGGGCGCGCGCACCGCCGGGCACCCCGAGAATTTCCTTGCCGATGCGATTGAGACGACAACCGGACCCCTGGGTCAGGGCATCGCCAATTCCGTGGGTTTTGCCATGGCCGAGGAGATCCAGCGCGCCACCTATGGCCGCAAGATCGTCGATCACCACACCTATGTCATCGCGGGCGACGGCTGCCTGATGGAAGGTGTCAGCCAGGAGGCGATCACGCTGGCGGGGCGTCATAACCTGAGCAAGCTGATCGTGCTGTGGGACAACAACAACATCACCATCGACGGGCCTGTCTCCCTGTCCGACCGCACCGACCAGATCGGCCGGTTTACCGCCGCCGGATGGCATTGCATCGAGATTGACGGCCATAACCCCGAAGAGATCGACGCGGCCCTGACCGAGGCGCGCAAGTCCGACAAGCCCACGATGATCGCCTGCAAGACCCATATCGCCCTGGGCCATGCGGCACAGGACACCTCGAAAGGCCATGGCGCGCTGACCGATGCGGGTCAGCTGGCCGATGCCAAGGCGGCCTATGGCTGGCCCTACGGGCCCTTCGAAATCCCGTCGGATGTGAAATCCGCCTGGGAGGCGATCGGCAAGCGCGGCGCAGACGAACGCCGCGCCTGGGAGGAACGCTTTGACGCGATGTCGCGCAACAAGCGCGAGACCTTCAACCGCGCCCTGGCCCTGGACCCGCCGAAAAAGCTGAGCGCCACCATCAAGGCCTTCAAGAAGCAGATGTCGGAAGCCGCGCCCAAGCTGGCCACCCGCGCCTCTTCGGAAAAAGTGCTGGAAGTGATCAACCCGATCATGCCGGAAACCGTGGGCGGCTCTGCCGACCTGACAGGATCCAACAACACCAAGACGGGCGATCTGGGTGTCTTTGACCTGGACAACCGCGGTGGGCGCTATGTCTATTGGGGCATCCGCGAACACGGCATGGCGGCGGCGATGAACGGCATGGCGCTGCACGGCGGCGTGCGGCCCTATGGCGGCACCTTCATGTGTTTCACCGATTACGCCCGCCCCTCCATGCGTCTGGCAGCATTGATGCAGATCCCGACCGTCTTTGTCATGACCCATGATTCCATCGGTCTGGGTGAAGACGGGCCGACCCACCAGCCGGTCGAACATCTGGCAATCAGCCGCGCAACCCCCAACACCTATGTCTTCCGCCCCGCCGACACGGTGGAGACGGCAGAGGCCTGGGAAATCGCGCTGACCTCCAGGAAAACGCCTTCGGTGCTGTCGCTGACCCGTCAGGGGCTGCCGACCGTGCGCAAGGACCACAAGAACAACAACATGGTCGAAAAAGGCGCCTATGTACTGGCCGAGGCCGAGGGCAAGCGTCAGGTGATCCTGATCGCCAGCGGCTCCGAAGTCAGCGTGGCACTTGAGGCGCGCGCGCTGTTGCAGGCCGAAGGCATCGGCGTGCGGGTGGTCTCCATGCCCTGCATGGAATTGTTTGCCGCCCAGGACGACGCCTATCGCAAGCGCATCCTGCCCGGTGGTGCCGTCCGTGTCGGCATCGAGGCCGGTGTGCGCCAGGGCTGGGACCAATGGCTGCTGGGCGAACGCGGCAAGTTCGGCAAGGCCGATTTCGTCGGCATGGACCGTTTCGGCGCCTCTGCCCCGGCGGAGGAATTGTTCGAGAAATTCGGCATCACCGCCCGGAACGTGGCGAACAAGGCCAAGGCGCTGCTCTGAACCTGCGGCCATCGAAAAGCAAACCGGCCATATCTGCCAGCCTTTCAAGGCACAGGGTGGATATGGCCGGGTGAGCAAACCCCGCGCGGCGCAGCCGCAAGGTGGCTGTGCCGACCGGGCCGAAGTTGGAACCGGTTGGCGCGGATGCTAAGCGCAATCCATGAAATTCTCTGCACGCTCGGAACATTCGTGTCGCTGGATGCTTCAGCCTAGTCACCCGGACTCAAAGTTCGGTTCATTGAATGCAGCCCTCGACGGCAGGTTCGCACCCGACACCGAGGGCGGCCCTCCATTTGGCGGGGCATTTCCATTTTTCCATACTTTGCAGCACCTTGCGAGGTCGGAGTTTCGCACCCGCCCTGGGGGGCGGGGTCGGGTGCGAACCGGATCGCAAGCGATCCGGGGGCAGTGGGAAATGATGCGCATTTCGTTTCCGCCATACTAGGTCGGGCGATTCCCGCCCTGCGCCGGGCGGGGCGTTTTTGGATCATACGGCGGACCTGCGCGCCGCAGAGGTCCCCTGCGCCCGGTCAGGCAGGCTTTTTCCCGAAGGGCAGTGCGCGCCACAGCGGTGTGATCAGATTCTCACCCACCGGGATCAGCAGCAGGCCCAGCAACAGCCCGAACACACCATCCATCGCCGCCTTTGCCGCCCATTCCGTACCTGCCTCGATCCCCGCAGGCACCTGATGCGCAACCGCGACAGCCGCGTCGTGGATCCAGTGGCCCAGCGTGCCGAACCCCAGTTCCTCCAGCCCGTGAATGATGATCGACCCGCCGACCCAGAGCATCGCGGCGGTGCCGACAATGGTCAGCAACCGCAGGAACCCCGGCATCCCCTTCACCAGCAACCGCCCCAGCACGCGGGTCAGCGAGAGCCGCCCCCGCTTGGCCATGGCCAGCCCCAGATCGTCCATCTTCACGATCAGACCCACCGCGCCATAGACGGCTACGGTGATCATCACGGCAACCACCGCCAGGGTCGCAGCCTCCATCCAGAAGCTGCTGGGCGGGATCGCGGCAAGGGCAATGGTCATGATCTCTGCCGACAGGATGAAATCGGTCTTGATGGCACCTTGCGCCTTCTGCTCTTCCAGATGCGCGGGGTCTTCCACCACGCTTTCCTTGCCCGGGTAATCCCCGTGCCCGGTGGACAGTCCCACCGCATGGGCGACCTTTTCGGCCCCCTCGAAACACAGATAGGCCCCGCCCAGCATCAGCAGCGGCGAAATCGCCCAGGGCGCGAAATTCGACAGGGCCAGACCGGCTGGCAGCAGGAACACCAGCTTGTTGCGCAGCGATCCCTTGGTGATGCGCCAGACCACCGGCAATTCGCGCGAGGCCTCGAACCCATGCAGGTATTTCGGCGTCACCGCCGCGTCGTCGATCACGGCCCCCGCCGCCTTGCTGCCCGCCTTGGCCGCCTGCCCGATCACATCGTCGACAGAGGCCGCCGCCACCTTGGCGATGGCCGCCACATCATCCAGCAATGCAATCAATCCGCTCATCTTGTGCCCCTTGTTGTTCTGGCACAATTAGCCTGCGCGCCCCGCGCGGCAAATGCAAAGCTGCCATGCCTTTACCGCTAACACCAAGGTTTATCGCTAACAATCTGAAATCACGCGCGTTTGCCCCTTTCGCATCCGCAGCACGGACCGCTATAGAGCGCCCAAAGCTGCACCCAGAGGATGACCAAATGACCATCAAAGTCGGTATCAACGGATTTGGCCGGATCGGCCGCTGCACCCTGAGCCATATCGCCGCCACCGGGCGCGACGACATCGAAGTGGTCAAGATCAACGCGACCGGCCCGCTGGAAACCGCAGCGCATCTGCTGAAATACGACTCTGTCCATGGCCGTTTCCCCGGCGAGATCACCATCGACGACGGCTATCTGAACCTGGGCCAGAACGATATCGAGGTGATGTCGACCTACAACCTCGAAGAGCTGGACTGGCACGGCTGCGACGTGGTGCTGGAATGCACCGGCAAGTTCAACGACGGCAACAAGGCCAATGTGCACCTGGAACAGGGTGCGAAACGGGTCCTGCTCTCGGCTCCGGGCAAGAACGTGGACAAGACCATTGTCTTCGGCGTCAACCACGACACGCTGGTAAAGTCCGACCGGATGATCTCCAACGGCTCCTGCACCACCAACTGCCTGGCGCCGATGGCCAAGGTCATGCATGACGCGGTGGGCATCGAAAGCGGGCTGATGACCACCATTCACAGCTATACCGGCGACCAGCCGACGCTGGACCGCCGCCACAAGGATCTGTACCGCGCGCGGGCCGCTGCCATGGCGCTGATCCCCACCTCCACCGGTGCGGCCAAGGCCCTGGGCGAGGTGCTGCCGGCCCTCAAGGGCAAGCTGGACGGCACCGCGATGCGGGTGCCGACGCCAAATGTTTCCGCCGTGGATCTGACCTTTCAGGCCTGCCGCGATGTCACGGTCGAAGAGATCAACCTGGCCGCCAAGACCGCCGCGGAAGGGTCGATGAAACGGGTGCTGGGCTATGACCCCGAGCAGAAAGTCTCCATCGACTTCAATCACACCGAGGAAAGCTGCATCTTCGCACCGGATCAGACCATCGTGGTCGCGGGCCGGACCGTGCGGGTTCTGGGCTGGTACGACAACGAATGGGCGTTTTCGGTGCGGATGGCGGATGTGGCCGTGGCCATGGGCCAGTTGGGCTGACGCTTGCGCGGGCGGCGTGGGGCTGTCATATCGGTCTGACCTGATGCACAAAGGCAGGCGCGCCCCCGTGACCAACCGTATCGCTATCTTCCTCGGCATGATCCTGATCGCGGCTTTTGTCGCGGACACGATGATCTTCGGCAATGAACACCTGATCTATCTGGGCAAGAAACTGTTCGACCTGATCGAATGGATCGCCTTCTGGCGCTGACGCCAGGTATTTGCAAACCTCCCCCCTGCATTTTGCAAAGTGCCGCCTGCCCGCCGCTCCCGCGATATTGTATCGGTACTTGTTTCTGCCCCCGCCCCCGTTGACTTGGCCCCTTGAGGGCGCAATCTAGGGGCATCTGGATTTGATCAAAAAGGTGTCGTGATGACCATCAGGCTGGGGATCAATGGGTTCGGCCGCATCGGGCGCAGCGTGTTGCGCAGCCTGATGCGCCAGGCGCCGGGGCGCTTCGAGGTGGTGGCGATCAACGATCTGGCCCCGCTGGAAACAGCCGCGCATCTGTTCGAATTCGATTCCGTGCATGGCATCTATCCCGGCACCGTGACCCTTGGTGAGGGCACCATGGACCTGGGCCGCGGCCCGATCCGTGTCACGGCAGAGCCCCGGCCCGAAAGGCTGAACTGGCAGGATGTGGACATCGCCCTGGAATGTACCGGCCATATGACCGATCCGGTCCGGGCCGAGGCGCATCTGCGCAACGGCGCGGGCCGCGTGCTGATCTCGGGACCTGCCAAGGGCGAGGCAAAGACTGTGGTTTACGGCATCAACCATGACAGCCTGACCGCCGGGGACAGGGTGGTGTCGAACGGCTCCTGCACCACCAATTGCCTGGTGCCGATGGTGCATGTCCTCGATCAGGCCTTTGGCATCCGGCACGGCATGATGACCACGGTGCATTGCTATACCAATTCGCAGAACCTGACCGATGCCGCCCATGAGGACCTTTACCGCGCGCGCGCCGGTGCGCTGTCGATGGTGCCGACCTCGACCAGCGCCTCGCGCACGCTGGATCTGGTGCTGCCGCATCTGGCGGGGCGGATCACCAGCCATGCCATCCGGGTGCCGACACCGGATGTGTCCTGCTGCGATCTGGTGGTGACGCTGGACAAGTCCACCACGGCAGAGGCGGTCAACGACGCCTTTCGCGCAGCGGCGGCCGAAGGTCCGCTCAGGGGCGTGCTGGGGGTGACCGACCGCAAGCTGGTCTCGACCGATTTCAGGGGCAACCCCCATTCCGCCGTCTTTGCCACCGACCAGACGCGGATTCAGGACGGCACCCTGCTGCGGGTGCTGGCCTGGTATGACAATGAATGGGCGTTTTCCAACCGGATGCTGGACACGGCCGGCGTGATCGCCAGCCGCATGTAGGCTCAGCCGAAGCGTTCCAGCAGCTTGGCATTGACGCTGGGGGTCACGAACTTGCTGACATCCCCGTCCAGGCGGGCGATTTCCTTGACCAGCTTGCTGGCAATCGCCTGATGCTGCGCCTCGGCCATCAGGAACACCGTCTCGATGCTGTCATCAAGCTGCCGGTTCATGCCGACCATCTGGTATTCATATTCAAAATCCGCCACCGCCCGCAGGCCCCGGATGATGATCTGCGCGCCCACGTCCCGCGCGCAGTTGATCAGCAGGTTCTCAAAGGGATGCACCGCAATCTCGACCCCGGTCTGCCGGCCCAGTTCGGCGCATTCGTCCTGGATCATTTCGACCCTTTCGTCCAGGTCGAACAGCGGCCCCTTGTCGCGGTTGATGGCCACGCCGATCACCAGCTTGTCCACCAGCCGCGTCGCCCGGCGGATGATATCGATATGGCCCAATGTGATGGGGTCGAAGGTGCCGGGGTAAAGGCCAATGCGCATGGGACTTCCTGGATCTGGTCGTTTTCGCGCGCAAGCAAACATGCGCGCGCCTGAGGCGCAAGCGCTAGTGGCCCATAATCATGCCCTGCAGGGCATCTTTCTCCATCGAGAGTTCGGACAGGCGCGCCTTGACCACGTCGCCCAGCGAAATCAGCCCCACCAATGCGCCGTTTTCCAGCACCGGCATGTGACGGAACCTGCCGTCTGTCATCTGCTGCAGGATCGCATCGGCGCGGTCGTCGCGGCTGCAGGTCACCAGCTTGGTTGTCATCAGCTTGTCCACGGTCATGCTCAGGCAGCCCGCGCCCTGTTTGCCCAGTTCGCGCACGATATCACGCTCTGACAGGATGCCGATCGGGGTCTTGCCGTCCTTGGAGATCACCAATGTGCCGATCCGCTTCTCCGACAACATCCGCGCCGCCTCTGAAATCAGAAGGGTGGGCGCAGAGGTCACCACCGCATCATCGGATTTCGATTTGAGAATTTGCGACACCAGCATGGCGTTCCTCCTGTTTTGACGCACCCCGTAAGTCCAGCGTCACCAGAAAGCGTTTAGCTGTCAAGCTTTTGCCTCCAGCAGCGCCAGTTCCGAGCGGATCGCGGCACCAAAGAGGTCGGCAAAGCGGCTCAACCGGCGGTTGGACTGATCGTCGGCATGGCGGATCAGGTAAAACGACCGTTTCAGGCTGACCTCGGCGGTCAGGATGCGCTGCACCTCGGGCGCGAAGGGCAGCACGAAATCATGGACCACGCCGATGCCCCCGCCCCGCGCCACCATCTGCAACTGGACCGAGACGGAATTCGAGGCCAGCGCCACCCGCGTGAGGCCCAGATCCGCAAGATAATCCAGCTCGCGGTCAAAGATCATGTCGGGGATATAGCCCACGATGCGGTGATGTTTCAGATCGGCCACCGAGGCCGGCACGCCCTGCGCACCAAGGTAGCCGTCCGAGGCCGCCAGATGCAGGTGATAATCGCTGACCTTCTGCACGATCAGCCGTCCCGCCGTGGGTGCGGAGACACCGATGGCCATATCCGCCTCGCGCCGCGACAGGTTGAAGACGCGCGGCAGGGCGACGATCTGGATGTCCAGCTCGGGATGGTCGCGCCCCAGCGCGGCGCAGACCTGCGGCAACAGGAAATTCGCCGCCCCGTCCGGCGCACCGATGCGAATCTGTCCGGTCATCCGGTCGCTGGGCACCGCCACCCCGGCAGAGGCCAGCCGCATCGCC
This sequence comes from Sulfitobacter sp. PR48, assembly GCF_028807335.1. Classification (NCBI taxonomy): domain Bacteria; kingdom Pseudomonadati; phylum Pseudomonadota; class Alphaproteobacteria; order Rhodobacterales; family Roseobacteraceae; genus Sulfitobacter; species Sulfitobacter sp. PR48. Next base: position 49,161 of record NZ_JARAMM010000008.1, read on the forward strand.
TGTTCCACCGCCTCTGCCCGCTCCAGCAGCTGCGCGCCCGCTTCCGTCAGCGCATAGCCCTGCGGCGATTTCACGAACAGGCCAACCTCCAGCGTCTTTTCCAGCCGTGCCACCCGGCGGCCCAGCGTCGCCGGGTCCAGCCGCAGCACCTTGCCCGCGCCCGACAGGCTGCGCTCCCGCGCGACGGCCAGGAACAGGCGGATGTCGTCCCAGTTTTCCATGCGCGCGGCCCTTTCGCCTTCTCCTGCAGATCGCCTTGCAAAAATGCAAAACCATTTTGAAAACTTGCCCCTTTAACATGCCTTTTTGCAAGACTAATCTGCCGCCAACCCAAGGGAGATCCGCTATGCAAGAACTGACCCATTATCTGAACGGTGCCCATGTCAAAGGCACCTCCGGCCGTTTCGCCGATGTGATGAACCCCGCCACCGGCGAAGTTCAGGCGCGCGTGCCGCTGGCCAATGGTGCCGAAATGGCCCAGGCCGTGGCCTATGCACAGGCCGCCCAGCCCGCATGGGCGGCAACAAACCCGCAGCGCCGCGCGCGGGTGCTGATGAAATTCGTGGCCCTGCTGAACCGCGACATGGACAAGCTGGCCGAGGCGCTGAGCCGCGAGCATGGCAAGACCCTGCCCGATGCCGCCGGTGACGTGCAGCGTGGCCTGGAAGTGGTGGAATACTGCATCGGCGCGCCGGAGCTGCTGAAAGGTGAATTCACCGACAGCGCAGGCCCCGGCATCGACATGTACTCCATGCGCCAGGCGCTTGGCGTGACGGCGGGCATCACCCCCTTCAACTTCCCCGCCATGATCCCGATGTGGATGTTCGCGCCGGCCATCGCCTGCGGCAATGCCTTCATCCTCAAACCCTCCGAACGTGACCCTTCCGTGCCGTTGATGCTGGCCGAACTGATGGAAGAAGCGGGCCTGCCCAAGGGCATCCTGCAGGTTGTCAACGGCGACAAGGAAGCGGTGGACGCGATCCTGCACGACGAGGTGATCCAGTCGGTCGGCTTTGTCGGCTCCACCCCCATCGCGGAATACATCTATGCCACCGGCTGCGCCAACGGCAAACGGGTGCAATGCTTTGGCGGCGCCAAGAACCACATGATCATCATGCCCGACGCGGATATGGATCAGGCCGCCGATGCGCTGGTGGGCGCGGGCTATGGCGCTGCGGGCGAACGCTGCATGGCGATTTCCGTGGCTGTGCCGGTGGGTGACGAAACCGCCGACCGGCTGATCGAGAAACTGGTGCCGCGCATCGAAAAGCTGAAAGTCGGCCCCTATACCGCCGGCAAGGATGTGGACTACGGCCCGGTCGTGACCGCCGCCGCCAAGGCCAACATCGAACGTCTGGTGCAGACCGGCATCGACCAGGGCGCGGAACTGGTTGTCGACGGGCGCGATTTCAAGTTGCAGGGCTATGAGGACGGCTATTTCGTCGGCCCGCACCTCTTTGACCGCGCGACCAAGGACATGGACATCTACAAGCACGAGATTTTCGGCCCCGTGCTGACCTGCGTGCGCGCCCAGACCTATGAGGAAGCGCTGGGTCTGGCGATGGACCATGAATACGGCAACGGCACCGCGATCTTTACCCGCGACGGCGACGCGGCGCGTGATTTTGCCAACCGGATCAACATCGGCATGGTGGGTGTCAACGTGCCGATCCCGGTGCCGCTGGCCTATCACACCTTCGGCGGCTGGAAGAAATCCGTCTTTGGCGATTTGAACCAGCACGGGCCGGATGCGTTCAAGTTCTACACACGCACCAAGACCGTGACCGCACGTTGGCCCTCGGGCATCAAGGAGGGTGGCGAATTCTCCATCCCTGTGATGGAGTAAACATCCACACCACCTGCAAGACCAAAGCGGGCCGCAAGACGGCCCCTTTGCCACCCGAACGGAGGAACGGATGCGCCTTTTCGCGAGGATTCTGCTGCTGAGCCTGCCCTGTGTGGCCCTTCTGGCGGGCCCGCCCGCCGCGCAGAACAGCCCGAGCATGACCATGAATGGCGTCACCTTCTCCGTCTCCGGCGGGCAGGAACAGATGCTCAATCCCATCGCGGGCGGGGTCGAGGTGGTGCTGGATGGCCGCCAAATCCAGCTGACAGGCGCGCAGGTGATCGTGGACGGCACATCTTACCCCACCAGCAGCGAGGCGCGCATCGACATCGACGCAAGCGCGGGGCTGCTGCGGATCAGCGCGGATGGGCGTCTGATCATGGAAGAGACCGAGATCGACAAACTGGCCCGCGCCGCCGAGGCGGGGGATACGCTGGCGATGAACAACCTGGCAATCCACCTGCTGACCGGGGCGCAGACCGACATGGATGTGCCCCGCGCCATCGCCCTGCTGGAACGCGCTGCGGGGTCTGGCCTTGCCTCTTCCATGCGCAACCTCGCCCTGCTCTATTACGAAGGCACTGCCGTGCCTGCCGACCTGCCCCGCGCCCGGGAGCTTGCACAACAGGCGGCTGACCTGGGCGATGGCCCCGGCCAGCGGCTGGTGGGCATCTTTCTGTCCGACGGGCTGCTGCAAGACCCCGATCCCGCCGCCGCGGCGCAGTGGTTTGCCCTTGCGGCGGCCCAGGGCGATGCAGCGGCGCAGAACCGCCTTGGCGAGGCCTATCGCGATGGCCTGGGGGTGGATGCGGATCTGACCCGGGCCGCGACCCTGTTCCGGCAGGCCACGACCGCCAAACACCAGGCCGGCACCTGCAACTACGCGCAGGCCCTCTGGGACGGGGCCGGCCTGCCCATGGACCGGGCAGCGGCCTATCAGACCGCCCTGCAACAGGCGCAGCTGGGCGGGCGGGCCTGCCAGTACCTGCTGGGCAGGGCCACTTATGACGGCGATGGCACCGCGCAGAACCGGCGCACGGCGGCGCAATGGTTCTGGGATGCGGCCAATGAAGGCCATGCAGCGGCCGCGCGGCGCCTGGGCGAGATGTACCGCGATGCGGACGGCCTGCCACACGACCTGTTTCAGGCCCGCCACTGGTTCGAAACCGCCGCCCGACTGGGAGACCCCTCTGCGGGGAATGCGCTGGCCGAAATTTCCGGTGACTGACACCGGAAATCGCTCGCAATATTTCTGCAAGGAATGGATATTAACAAGCGTTCAATAACGTGATTTGGGGAGGGAGCACGATGGACTTTGCACTGACAGAGGAACAAACAGCCATCTTCGATATGGCGCGTGATTTCGGCCAGGGTCAGATCGCGCCCCATGCCCATGCCTGGGAAAAGGACGGCACCATTCCCCGGGACCTGTGGCCGCGCGTCGGTGAGCTGGGCTTTGGCGGTCTTTATGTCTCGGAAGAGGTCGGCGGTTCGGGGCTCAGCCGTCTGGATGCGACACTGGTGTTCGAGGCGCTTTCGATGGCCTGCCCCTCTGTCGCGGCCTTCCTGTCGATCCACAACATGTGCGCCAAGATGATCGACACATTTGGCAGCGATGCGCTGAAAGGCCGGGTGCTGCCCGATGTGGTCGCCATGAACACCGTGCTCAGCTATTGCCTGACCGAACCCGGCTCAGGCTCTGACGCCGCAGCGCTCAAGACGCGCGCGGAACGCACCAACGAAGGCTACCGGCTGAACGGAAGCAAGGCCTTCATCTCCGGCGGCGGCTATTCCGATGCCTATGTGGTGATGGCACGCACCTCTGACGACGGGGCGGCGGGTGTCTCTACCCTGCTGGTCGAGGATGGGACAAAGGGCCTCAGCTTTGGCGGGCTGGAGGACAAGATGGGCTGGCGCAGCCAACCCACGGCACAGGTCCAGTTCGACAATTGCGATGTTTCCTCTGCCAACCTTGTCGGGGAAGAGGGCAAGGGCTTCAAATATGCCATGGTGGGTCTGGACGGCGGCCGGCTGAACATCGCCGCCTGTTCGCTGGGCGCGGCGCAGACGGCGCTGAACAAGACCCTCGCCTATATGGGCGAACGCAAGGCCTTTGGTCAGGCCATCGACCAGTTCCAGGGCTTGCAGTTCCGCCTTGCGGATATGGAGATCGAGCTTCAGGCCGCGCGCATCTTCCTGCGGCAGGCGGCGTGGAAGCTGGACAACAAGGCGCCCGATGCGACCAAGTTCTGCGCCATGGCCAAGAAATTCGTGACAGAGACGGGCAGCAAGGTGGTGGATCAATGCCTGCAGCTGCACGGCGGCTACGGCTATCTTGCGGATTACGGCATCGAAAAGCTGGTGCGCGATCTGCGGGTACATCAGATCCTTGAAGGCACCAATGAAATCATGCGCGTGATCGTCGCCCGCGACATGCTGAAGAACCGCTGAGGCCCTGCCATGAGCGATATCGACATCCGCATCACGGGCCGCGCCGGGCGCATCACCCTGACCCGGCCCCAGGCGCTGAACGCCATGACCTATGACATGTGTCTGGCGATCGAGGCGGCGCTGGATGACTGGGCGGGGAATGACGCCGTGGCGCTGGTGGTGATCGACGCCGAAGGCGAACGCGCCTTCTGTTCCGGCGGGGATATTGCCGAATTATACGAGACCGGAACCAGGGGTGACTACGCCTACGGCCGCCGGTTCTGGGCCGATGAATACCGGCTGAACAACAAGATTTTCGGCTATGACAAGCCCGTCGTCTCGTTCATGCAGGGGTTCACCATGGGCGGCGGGGTCGGCATCGGCTGCCACGGGTCGCACCGGGTGGTCGGAGAAAGCAGCCAGATCGCCATGCCCGAATGCGGCATCGGTCTGGTGCCCGACGTGGGCGGCACATTGATCCTTGCCCGCGCCCCCGGCAGGCTGGGCGAATACCTGGGCACCACCGCAACACGCCTGGGGCCGGATGATGCGATATTTGCAGGGTTTGCAGATGTCTTTCTGCCGGAAGCGTCCTGGCCAGAGGTTATTGCAAAACTGGAAACCACCGGCGATCCCGCTGAAATCAAAGGGGAAACACCGCCCCCCGGCAGCCTGCGCGACCAGCTTGCCGAGATTGACAGGCATTTTTCTGGCGCGGATCTGGAGGCGGTTCTGGACAGTTTGCAAACTGCGGATACCGGTTTTGCAAAGGACACATTGAAGAAACTCTCCCGTGTCTCGCCACTCTCGGCGGCCTGCACGATTGAGATCATTCACCGCTTGCGCGACACTGGCCCCACAATGGCAACCGCGCTGGATCTGGAATACCGCTTTACCTATCGCGCGATGGAAGACGGCGATTTCCTGGAAGGCATCCGCGCCGCGATCATCGACAAGGACCGCAATCCGCGCTGGCAACATGCCGGGGGCCAAGTGCCCCCGGCGGCAATCTCTCACATGCTGCAACCGCTGGGTGCGGATGCGGTGAAACTCTGAAAGGACATTCTATGGCCGCGCTCAAAATCGGATTCATCGGACTTGGCAACATGGGGGGGCCGATGGCGGCGAACCTTGCCAAGGCAGGCCATGCGGTCGCGGGGTATGACGTGGCCGGGACCACCGCCAGCGGCGTAACCGTCGCCGACAGCATCGCCGATGCCGTCACCGGCGCGGATGTGGTGATCACCATGCTGCCAAACGGGTCGATCCTGCGCCAGGTCGCGGCAGAAGCGATTGGCCATATGCGCGCGGGCGCGGTCTTCATCGACTGTTCGACCGTGGATGTGGAAAGCGCGAGGAACACCTCGGAAGCCGCTGAAAATGCGGGGCTTCTTGCGGTGGACGCACCTGTGTCCGGAGGCGTTGGCGGGGCCGAAGGCGGCACGCTGACCTTCATGGCGGGCGGGTCCGAAGCGGCATTTGCCGCAGCGCAACCGCTGTTCGAGATCATGGGCCAGAAGGCGGTCCATTGCGGCGCTGCGGGCGCGGGCCAGGCCGCCAAGATCTGCAACAACATGATCCTGGGCGCCACGATGATCGCCACCTGCGAAGCCTTTGCCCTGGCCGACAAGCTTGGCCTTGACCGTCAGCGCATGTTCGACGTGGTCAGCACTTCTTCGGGCTATTCCTGGTCGATGAACGCCTATTGCCCGGCGCCGGGGGTCGGGCCGAAATCGCCCGCCGACAACGGTTACAAACCCGGGTTTGCCGCGGAACTGATGCTCAAGGACCTTGGCCTGTCGCAACAGGCTGCCGAACTGGTGGATGCCGACACCCCGATGGGGGCGCGGGCACTGGAAATCTACAAGACCTTCGTCGAGGAAGAAGACGGCAAGGGCCGCGATTTTTCCGCCATGCTGCCCCGTCTCGCGGCCCGTGGCCGCAACGGCTGATGCCCGCCAGCCCCGTCGGCGGAGCCACGCCGACGGGCAATCCCGCCCGGGAACCTGTCTGCCTTCCCATCGGTTGAATGCGTAAAGGTGACGTTTATGCGCCGCCGCACCGGGAAGGAAACACATGCGACATCTGATGACATCCGCCCTCTTGAGCGTCGGTCTGGCCAGTTCCCTGGCCGCCGCGCCATTGGCCGCAGGCCCTGTCAGCGCCTCCTCTGTCAACGCCCTGACAACCGCGGATCACAGCGCGCAGCTCTGGCTGGCAAAGGACAATGGCAAGGGGAACGGCAAGGGTGCAAAAGCCGAAAAGCCCGCCAAGGGCAACAAGGCCAAGGGCCATGGCAAGGACAAACGGGCCAAGGGCAAGGACAAGACCGGGGACATTGCAAAGGGCAAGCCGGACAAACCCGGGAAAGCCCACAAGCAACAGGCCAGGAACGACAAGCCGGACAAGGCACTGAAAGCGGGCAAAGGCACGCTGCGCGGTGCCGACTGGGACAAGCGGGCGGAAGAAATCCTGCGCGTGAAGGCCCCGGCGGACCGCGACATGCTGACCCTGCTGGGTGGCGTTGCCCTTGCCCTGGCCGGTCCGCAACTGGTGGTCGCCGATACCCCGATCGAACAATTGATCACCTATCGCAACTGCCCCCCCGGCCTGGCCAAGAAGACCCCGGCCTGCGTGCCGCCCGGTCTGGCGAAACAGGGCGTGACCCAGGAGCAATGGCTCAGCTACGATGACGCGGAATACGACCGGCTCTGGCTGCGGCAGCGCGACGATTATCTGCGGCGCGGCCTGACCCCTTCGGAGAACCTGCTGTTGCAATCGGCGCAGATCGCGCGGCTTTTTGGTCTGGCCCCTGCCCCGAACGGTCAGCGCTATGCGCTGATCGACGGGATGCCGGTGCTGCTGGATCAGGAGGATTACACCGGCTTGCTGCTGATCAACGAATTGGCCCAGGTGGCCGATATCGGCAGCGGGCTGAACGTGGCGCCCACCGCCGCGCTGACCCAGTATGAACTCAGCCGTCTGTACCGCCTGCCCGCCCCCGGACCGGACGTCAATTATGCGGTGCTGAACGGTCAGGTGATCCGGCTGAGCGACAGCCAGTACGAGACGTTGCAACTGATCCGGATTGCCCGCGCGGTGCTGTGAACCGGATTGTCGCGGCCGCCGAGAGGGCGGCGCACCGGGGGTTTCACACCCCCGGACCCCCGTGGTATATTTTCGGAACAATGAAGCCCGGGGTTACTCTGCCGCCACTTTCGCCCGCGCCTTGGTGAGCATCGGCTTGAGGTATTTGCCGGTGTAGCTTTCCGCCACCTCGGCCACGTCTTCCGGGGTGCCGGTGGCCACCACACGGCCACCGCCATCGCCGCCCTCGGGGCCGATGTCGATGATATGGTCGGCGGTTTTCACCACATCGAGATTATGTTCGATCACGATGACGGAATTGCCCTGATCGACCAGTTCATGCAGCACTTCCAGCAGTTTGCGCACATCTTCGAAATGCAGCCCCGTGGTTGGTTCATCCAGGATATAGAGCGTGCGCCCGGTCGAGCGTTTGCTGAGCTCCTTGGAGAGTTTCACGCGCTGCGCCTCGCCGCCCGAAAGCGTCGTCGCCTGCTGGCCCACCTTGATATAGCCCAGACCCACCCGCATCAGCGCGTCCATCTTTTCGCGGATCGACGGCACCGCCTGAAAGAACGCCTGGGCGTCTTCCACGGTCATGTCCAGAACATCGGCGATGCTCTTGCCCTTGAACCTGATCTCCAGCGTCTCGCGGTTGTAGCGCGCGCCCTTGCAGGTCTCGCATTCCACATAGACATCCGGCAGGAAGTGCATCTCGATCTTGATGACGCCGTCGCCCTGGCAGGCCTCGCAGCGCCCGCCCTTGACGTTGAAGCTGAAGCGCCCCGGCTTGTAGCCGCGCGCCTTGGATTCGGGCAGGCCTGCGAACCAATCGCGGATCGGGGTGAAGGCCCCGGTGTAGGTTGCCGGGTTCGAGCGTGGCGTGCGGCCAATCGGGCGCTGGTCGATGTCGATGACCTTGTCGAGGTGCTCCAGCCCCTTGATGGTCTCGCAGGGGGCGGGCGTCTGGCGCGCGCCATTGAGGTTCATCGAGGCGGTCTTGAACAGGGTTTCTATGGTCAGCGTGGATTTGCCGCCGCCTGACACGCCGGTGACGCAGACGAATTGTCCCAAAGGAAAATCCACAGTGACATTCTGCAGGTTGTTGCCGGTCGCCTTGACCACCTGCACTTTCTTGTTCTTGCCCTTGCGCCGGGTTGCCGGGATCGGGATTTCGCGCTTGCCGGTGAGGTACTGGCCGGTGATCGAATTGGGGTCCGCCGCCACCTGATCGGGCGTGCCATGGCTGACCACCTGCCCGCCGTGCACCCCGGCCCCCGGCCCGATGTCGAACACATAATCCGCCTCGCGGATCGCTTCTTCGTCATGTTCCACCACGATCACGGTATTGCCCTGGTCGCGCAGGTTCTTCAGCGTCTGCAAAAGCCGGTCATTGTCGCGCTGGTGCAGCCCGATGGAGGGTTCGTCAAGGACATAGAGCACCCCGGTCAGGCCGGAGCCGATCTGGCTGGCAAGCCGGATGCGCTGGCTTTCGCCCCCAGACAAGGTGCCGCTGGAGCGTGCCAGTGTCAGGTATTCAAGCCCCACGTTATTGAGGAACCCAAGCCTTTCGCGGATTTCCTTCAGGATGGCGCGGGCGATCTCGTTTTTCTGCGGGCTGAGCGCCGCCGGCACCGTGTTGCACCAGTCGAAGGCCTCGCGGATCGACATCTGCACCACCTGGCCTGCATGTTTCAGATCATCCGCCGGGCCGATCTTGACCGCCAGCGCCTCTGCCCGCAGGCGATAGCCGCCGCAGGTGCCACAGGGGCGGTTGTTCTGATAGCGCTCGAATTCCTCGCGGATCCAGTTCGAATCCGTCTCGCGATAGCGGCGTTCCATGTTGGGGATCACCCCTTCGAAGACGCGCGTCACCTCATAGACGCGCCCGCCCTCGTCATAGCGGAACTTGATCTCTTCCTTGCCGGACCCGTAGAGGAACACCTGCTGCACCTGCTCGGGCAGGTCTTTCCAGCGGGTCTGCTGGTTGAAGTCGTAATGTTTCGCAATCGCCTCGATGGTCTGCTTGAAATAGGGGCTCTTGCCCTTGCGCCAGGGGGCCAGCGCGCCGTCATAGATCTTCAGGTTCTGGTCCGGCACCACCAGACGCTCGTCAAAGAACAGCTCAACCCCCAGCCCGTCGCAGGAGGGGCAGGCCCCGAAAGGCGCGTTGAAGGAAAACAGCCGTGGTTCGATTTCGGGAATGGTGAAGCCGCTGACCGGACAGGCGAATTTTTCGGAAAACGTATGGCGTTCGGGCTCCCCCTCTGCCGGAGCAGTTTCCAGGATCGCGATGCCATCGGCCAGATCAAGCGCTGTGCGCAGGGAATCGGCCAGCCGCGTCTCCAGCCCCTCGCGGACCACGATCCGGTCCACCACCACGTCGATGTCATGGCGGAACTTCTTGTCGAGCGTAGGCGGCGCGTCCAGCTCGTGGAACGCGCCGTCGACCTTGACCCGCTGGAAGCCCTGTTTGCGCAGTTCGATGAATTCCTTGCGGTATTCGCCCTTGCGGTCGCGCACGATCGGGGCCAGCAGATAGGCGCGGGTCCCCTCCTCCATGGTCATGATCCGGTCCACCATGTCCTGCACCTGCTGCGCCTCGATCGGCTTGCCGGTCTCCGGGGAGTAGGGCGTGCCGACCCGCGCAAACAGCAGGCGCATGTAGTCATAGATCTCCGTCACTGTGCCGACGGTGGAGCGCGGATTCTTGCTGGTGGTCTTCTGTTCGATGGAAATCGCCGGGGACAGCCCGCTGATGTGATCCACATCGGGCTTCTGCATCATGTCGAGGAACTGCCGCGCATAGGCGCTGAGCGATTCGACATAGCGGCGCTGCCCTTCGGCATAGATCGTGTCGAAGGCGAGCGAGGATTTCCCCGAGCCGGAAAGCCCGGTGATAACAACCAGTTGGTCGCGCGGAATATCCACGTCGATGTTCTTGAGATTGTGTTCGCGCGCGCCGCGCACTTCGATATTCTTCAGCTCAGCCATACAGCACCCCGTTTCCCGGTTTCTACATAGGCGCGGACGCGGGATTCTCCAACGATAAAATAAGAACCAAAGAAGAACATTCAGGCGGCGCGGCGCTGTCCCAGCCACAGGTGGACCAGCAGCCCGGCCAGGAAAGCGCCCCCCGCCAGCACCGGCAGCGCAGCATAGCCCAGCCAGATCAACCCGGCGGCCATCACTGGCGTGCCGATGGTATTGCCCAGGTTGCCCATCTGCGCCATCGCCCCGTTGGCCCGGGCCTGGGAAGCGGCGGTATCGTTCAATTGTGCCACGGCGGCAAAGCTGGCGCCCTGGATCAACCCCATCGCGGCGGCCAGCGCCAGACAGGCCAGCGGCGCGCCCGGACTGGCCCAGAGCCAGAGTGCGGCGGCAAGCGATCCGGCGAATCCCAGTTCGACCACCCGCACCGCGGCGATCCGGCGCAGCAACGCCACCCCGGCTGTCATCGACACCGCGATGCTGACCAGCGGCATGGCCCCCATGATCCAGCCGCGCAGCCCCGGATCCAGATAGGGCGGCAGAACCGTCAGGATGGAAACAAAGCTGAAGGTATAGAACAGCCAGCCCAGCCCAGCCGCGGATTGCCGCGGCGAGCGGTAGATCGCCACATGGTCCCGCAGCACCCGCAACAGCGAAAACACCGGCTGCGGCCCCTCGTCCGGCAGGCGGCGCAGGCGCGACGACAGATAGAGCGCACAGCCCGCCATATAGGCGCCATGGGCGGCAAAGACCGCCTGCGGTCCATAGGCCAGCGCCAGCGGCCGCCCCAGCACCGCCAGCACCGCAAAGGCCACGCCAAAGAAGGTGCCCCAAAGGGTCAGGGTGAAGCCGCGGTCCTTTTCCGCGCTGATCTGCGCGATCAGCGTCGGGGCCGCCACGACTATCGCCAGATGCGAGGCGCCTTCGATCACCCGCGACACCAGCAACAGCGGCAGCGGTGGCAACAAAGACTGAAACAGCGACAGCACCGCCCCCAGCCACAGCGCCATCAGCAAGGCCCGGCGATAGCGGACCCGCGCCACCACCAGCCCGGCCACCACCCCCAGCAGGATGCCGACAAAGCCCACCAGCGACACGGCAAAACCCAGCGACGCCCCCGCCGCAGGATAGACCCCCGGCAGCATGTCGAAAATCACCGAGACCTTGCCATATTGCGCCGCAGCGCCCAGCCCCGCGGCCCAAAGCGCCAGGACCAGCGCAAAAGACGTCTGTTTCGCTGCCATCCGCCCCGCGCCTCAGACCTTCTGCGCCAGCGCCCAGGAACAGATCGGCATCTCAGGGTCGTTCCTGATGTCATCGGTCTCTGCGTCATATTCCGGCGGCCAGTGCGCTTCGAGGTTGCGCATTGCCACATGCCGGTTGCCCCATTGCTCCGCATGGATGGCATCGGGCGCGAACCCGCCCTCGATCAGCAGGTTCTTCAGCCCCCGCGCGCTCCAGCGCGAATTGTCCTGCGGGGCCGCATGCAACGGCACGAAAAACGGCACCGCAACCCAGAAATACCCGCCCGGGCGCAACATGCGATGGATGTTGCGGGTGGCGGCATAGGGCCGGTCCAGATGTTCCCAGACCTGATTGGCAAGGATCAGGTCAAAGGTCAGCGGCACCCCCGCCGCATCGGTAAAGGGTTCACCGCAGACGTCATACTCGGGATAGCGGAACTGGCTGTAGGATTTGAAATCGAACCTTTTGCCCCATTTGCCTGATATCTCTGCACAATCCAGATCCGAGGGACCCAGGGCATTGATCATCCGGCGGCTGGCCGGCTGCATGACGACACGATTGAGACTTACCATGCCCTGCTTATGCCACCGGCCCTGCGGCCCGTCCATAACAAGAGTCTGGCATAACAAGAGTCTGGCACAACAAGAGTCTGAACCGGGTCAAGGAGGCCGCAGGCCCCGCGCAGCGGCTTGTCCTTGAGGCGGTTCAGACTCGGAAAACCATCGAAACAGGTCGTTCAGGACGCATCGCGCCCTGAACACCTTCTCAGCAGAAAATTCACCCCCTCAAACCGCGCAACATCCGCCCCGAGGGGCTCAGGTCCGCAAGAAACGCCCATAGGCTCTGGACCCATTAATTCTATATGCTCAGCGGCGATTTCGCGAAATTTCAAGGGTTTGGGGCGTGCAGTCAATAGTGGTTCTATTTGCAAGCGACCCAAGACGTTGAAATGAAGTGAAATCGCCGCCCTTCGGGTTTGACGGATTTTCCCGCAGCCTGCGTCACATCTGCTTGAAATAGAACCACTATTCTTGCGCAGATGTTCCTGGTCTGCGAAAAAATCTGTCAAACTGAGCATATAGAATTAATGGGTCCAGAGCCTAGATCGTGTCGCGCGCAGCGCGTCCGTCAGATCACACCCCGGCGGGCTCACATGTGGATCACACGCCCATAGGCATCCAGCACCGCCTCATGCATCATCTCGCTCAGGGTCGGATGCGGGAAGACCGTGTTCATCAGGTCTTCCTCGGTGGTCTCCAGCTGACGGCCCACCACATAGCCCTGGATAAGCTCGGTCACTTCCGCCCCCACCATATGCGCGCCCAGCAATTCGCCGGTCTTGGCGTCAAAGATGGTCTTGATCATCCCGCTTTCCTCTCCCAGCGCGATGGCCTTGCCATTGCCGATGAACGGGAAACGGCCCACCTTGATGTCAAAGCCCAGCTCCTTGGCCTTCGCCTCCGTATAGCCCACCGATGCGACCTGCGGGTGGCAATAGGTGCAGCCCGCGATGCTTTCGGGTTTGACCGGATGCGGATGCCCGCCCGCGATCAGCTCGGCCACCATGACACCCTCATGGCTGGCCTTATGCGCCAGCCAGGGCGCCCCGGCGATATCGCCGATGGCATAAAGCCCCTCGACCCCGGTGCGGCAATATTCATCGGTGACCACATGGGTGCGGTCCAGCTTCACGCCCAGGTCCTCCAGACCCAGCCCCTCCACATTGCCGACGATGCCCACGGCGGAAATCACCGTGTCGAAGTCCTGTTTCTCGATCTTGCCGCCCACCTCGATATGGGCGGTCACCTTGTCACCGGCCCGGTCCAGCTGCTTGACCATGGCCTTCTGCATGATCTTCATGCCCTGTTTCTCAAAGGCCTTCTTGGCAAAGGCGGAAATCTCCGCATCCTCCACCGGCAAGACGCGGTCCATCACCTCGACCACGGTGGTGTCGGCCCCCAGGGTATTGTAGAAACTGGCAAATTCGATGCCGATGGCCCCGGAACCGATCACCAGCAGTTTTTTCGGCATATGTGCCGGCTGCAGCGCGTGCTTGTAGGTCCAGACCAGCTTGCCATCCGCCTCCAGCCCCGGCAGTTCGCGGGCCCGCGCACCGGTGGCCAGAACGATGTTCTTGGCGGTCAGTTCTTCGGTGCCCCCACCATTCTTTGCGTCGGTCTTGACGCTGACCTTGCCCCTGGCAGGCAACGTCGCCTCGCCCATCACCACGGTGATCTTGTTCTTCTTCATCAGATGGCCGATCCCGCCCGACAATTGACCCGCCACCTTGCGCGAGCGTTTGACCACCGCGTCCAGATCATAACCGATGCCCTCGGCCTTCAGCCCGAATTCCTTGGCCCGGTGCATCAGGTGGAAGACTTCGGAAGAGCGCAGCAGCGCCTTGGTCGGGATGCAGCCCCAGTTCAGGCAGATGCCGCCCAGATGCTCGCGCTCGACAATCGCCACGGAAAGCCCCAGTTGCGCCCCCCGGATGGCGGCGACATAGCCACCGGGCCCCGCACCGATCACGATAAGATCAAAGGATTTTGCAGCCATTCTCGAGGTCCTCGCAATGTGACAGACAGATATAGTTTACCGTTAAACCACTTTTTGATCTGTCACAACCGCGAGAACTGAAAGTCGTCAGGCGACGGCGGATTCTGCCTGCAATTCGCGCAAAGTCTGCCCGTAGCCGCCATCGCTGACATAGGCGATCTCGCAGCTGGTGCCCGCGCGCGACAGGGCCTCGTTGCGATAGGGGAACCGCCCGAACCGCCGGATCACCTCGCGATGCGCACGCGCATGCAGCAGGTTGTTCTCGCGGGTTTCGGGCATGCGTTCGCACATCAGCCGCACACAGCGGTCCTGATCACACAGATTCTCGGAATGCATCAGCGGCATGTAGAAGAACTGTCGTGCCGGTTCGTCGATCTTCAGGTCCCAGCCCCGCTCGATCGCGGATTTCGCTGCCGCAAGTGCGGCACGGTCGCTGGCAAAGGCCCTGGCCTGGCCCCGGAACATGTTGCGCGAGAACTGATCCATCAGGATGATGTAGGCCAATGCGCCCGAGGGGTAGGTCAGCCAGAGCGAGAATTTGCCCTCGCAGGCCGCCTCCCATGTCGCCTCGAACCGGTCACGGATGGTGGCGTCCAGCGCATCGCTGGCCTCGTACCAGCCCTTGGGGCCAACTTCGTCCAGCCAGAACGAAAGTACTTCATCAGGGCCTTGCATGGATCACACTCCTCAGCTTGCACGCAATCTTGCGACCTATGGCAAGATCATCCCACCTTATGAACATCTTAACCCCAACGGCGACTCACGATTTATATCAATTGCGACATGTTTGCCGCGTTCAACTGTTGTTTTCGTCATCCTGCTCGCTTTCGATGGCATATTCCTGCGCATATTCGACGGCGACAGCCGTGGCTGTGGGGTATAGCGCGACATAGTTTCCGGTCTCGTCCACCGGCACGGCGGGACGGCGGGTGGCGCGGTAGGTGGCATAGACCGCCAGGATCACGAAGAGGACCGCCGTGAACAGATAAAACCCGCCCGGCCCCAGCGAGGTGCCCATCATCCAGCCGGTGATGATCGGCCCCAGGATGGCCCCCAGCCCGTTGATAAAGATCATCCCGCCAGAAGCTGCGGCCATGTCCTCATGTTCGAGAAAGTCGTTGGTATGGGCGATCAGCAGGGAATAGAGCGGATTGGACATGCCGCCCACGATGAAGGCGGAGATCAGCAGCAGCCAGAACACATCGCCCAGCATCATCCCCATGACCGAGCCCGCCGCCCCGATGGCAGAGGTGATGACGATCAGCGTGCGCCGGTCCATCCGGTCCGAGACCCAGCCGATGGGATATTGCAGCACCACAGAACCGACAAAGAAGGTCGCCACGAAGGTCGAGATCTGCGCCACGCTCAGCCCGGCCTCCGCGCCATAGACCGGTGCCATGCCGAATTGCGCCGAGAAGACGCCGCCCAGCAGGAACATGCCAATGCAGCCCAGCGGCGAGAACCGTGCCAGTTCCCGCAGGCTCATCGGTTTGGTTGTGTCAAAGGCCGGTGTCGGGCTGATCGTCAGCAGAATCGGAGTCACCGCCACGCTGACCAGCACCGAGGGGATCACGAAGAGCACATAGCCCGAAGGGTCCGCCGCCAGCAGCAGCGCCTGCGCCACGACGATGCCCAGCGTCTGCACGATCATGTAAAGCGACAGCGCCTGCCCCCGGTTGGAATTGTCGGCGGCATTGTTCAGCCAGCTTTCCGCCGTCACATAGACCGCGGAAAAGCAGAACCCGATCAGCACGCGCCCGATTGCCCAGAGCGGGACCGCCGGAAAGGTCGGATAGAGAATCATCACCGCCGAGATCAGCGAGGCAAGTGCCGCAAAGACCCGCACATGCCCGACTCTGCGGATCATATGCGGCGCCAGCCGCGACCCGCCCAGAAAGCCCACGAAATAGGCCGACATGACAATGGACATCTCGAAGGTGGAAAAACCTTCAAGCGCGCCACGGATACCCAGCAGCGTGCCCTGCATCCCGTTGCCGACCATCAACAGGCACATGCCCAGCAAAAGCGCCCATGCGCTGGAAAGAACCTGTATCATCGCTGCGAATCCAATCTGCCGTTTGGCCCCTCCCTGAACCTCTTGGGCAGCGGCGTCACCCGGTTATACGACATTCAGGCGCTTTTTTGCGAATCGTGTCACCTGTCGGGCCGGAACGGCCCTTGTTGTCGATTGTCGCGCAACTCCGACTCCTGGCGGCGCATTTGCTGAATCTTGTCACTGGGCCGTGCCAGGCATTTCCGACCCGGACCAGACCTGGGGCGTGGTATGGGGCAAGGTCAGGTGAGCGGACGGAGCTGCCGTTCGCAACGAAACGTCTAGCCGCGCATCGACGGGCCGTGGTTCGGCGATCCGACCTCAGTGACTGGCACTTTATGGCAGCCAAGCACTTCCAAGCTATCCGTGGCACACGACAGCAGCCAAATCGCCGTGCCAGGGGACGGCCCGGCGATGCGCGGCGGCCTGCGGCCTTGATTCCGCGCTGGGGAAGCGGAAAGACTCTTTCCGGTCCTTCGCTGCGACGTGTGTGAAGGTCAGGTGAGCGGAACAATGCTGCCGTCTGTCACTGGCACCCAGGCCCGGAACACGCCGAAGGCGCCGGGCCCCCTGCCCCCGTCCTTTGGACCTAGCGCCGCGCTCCGGGTCAGCGATGTGACGCAAAAGCCGGTTTTGCCTGGCACCTGGCACTTGTGTCACTTTTGACCCGGAATGAGCAGGCTGGAATCCCCGTAGGAGAAGAACCGGTATTCTTGCGCGATTGCATGGTCATAGATGTCACGGATCGCCTGCGGCCCCATCAGCGCGGAGACCAGCATCATCAGGGTGGATTTCGGCAAATGGAAATTCGTCATCAGCGCATCCGCGACGTGAAAGCGAAAGCCCGGCGTGATGAAGATGTCGGTGTCGCCCTCCCAGGGCCTGATCTCGCCCTCCCGCGCCGCGGTCTCGATCAGCCGCAGGGCGGTTGTCCCCACCGGGATCACCCGGCCACCTGCCGCCTTTGTTGCGGCAATCTCCGATGCGGCCTCGGCGCTGACCTGTCCCCATTCGGCATGCATCTTGTGCCGGGTGATGTCATCCACCTTGACCGGCAGGAAGGTGCCCGCACCCACATGCAGCGTCACATGGGAAAAGCAGACGCCCCTTTCCGCCAAGGCCTCCAGCAGCGGCGCGTCGAAATGCAGCGATGCCGTGGGGGCCGCGACCGCCCCCGCATGGCGCGCCCAGATGGTCTGGTAATCCGTCCGGTCGCGGGCATCTGCCGGGCGTTTCGCCGCGATATAGGGCGGCAACGGCATCGCCCCCGCCGCGTTCAGCGCCGCGTCGAAATCCGCGCCCTTGCAGTTGAAGCGCAGATGGCCCTGCCCCTCGGCCACCGCTTCCAGCGTCGCATGAAGCTCCGGGCTGAAATCCACCCGCTCGCCCACCTTGAGCTTGCGCAGCGGCTTGATCAGCGCGGCCCATGTGCCATCGGCGCGCGGCTCCAGCAGGGTGGCCTCGATCCGGGCGGTGACCTGGCCCTGCGCCGATTGGCGCAGCCGGACCCCGGACAGCCGCGCCGGGATCACCCGGGTATCGTTCAGCACCAGCCGGTCGCCCGGGCGCAGCCAGTTGGTCAGGTCGGTCACCCGGCAATCGTGCAGCGCAGCCCCATCGGCCACCAGCAGACGCGCCGAAGACCGCGGCACGGCGGGCCGGGTCGCGATCAATGCCTCGGGCAGGTCGAAATCGAAATCTGACAGTTTCATGGTGCGCCTTTTTCCGGGCCGTCTAGCGCCCCGGCGTGCGCCGGACAACGGGTTTTTGCGGTGGCGGCCGCGCTCCCGGTGCCTGCGGCACCTTTGGCGGCGGGCGGCGAAAGATCTCGCGGAACATGCCGGGCGTCAGCGCCGACAGTGGGTTGACCCCGACACTGGGCTGTCTGGCCGGGCCCTTGAGCGTATAGTTGAACCCGATCAGCCCCTCGCCCTTGCGGGTCAGCACCGACCCGATGCCGTTGAGCAGATAGACCGGGGTGATCACCCCCTGCATGTCGATCACGCCGGAATCGAGCGCATAGATCCCGTCCATCGACAGGCCCATCGACGCGCCGACAGCGCTGGCTTCGGTCAGGGTCAGCCGCTTTGGCGTCAGGCGGAACCTGCCCTCGACCTGATCGAAATAGATGCCGTCCCCGTTCAGC
This sequence comes from Sulfitobacter sp. PR48, assembly GCF_028807335.1. Lineage (NCBI taxonomy): Bacteria > Pseudomonadati > Pseudomonadota > Alphaproteobacteria > Rhodobacterales > Roseobacteraceae > Sulfitobacter > Sulfitobacter sp. PR48. Next base: position 67,512 of record NZ_JARAMM010000008.1, read on the forward strand.
TCGTTGATCAGCCCCACCACGGAGATCGAGTTCAGCAGCGCCGCGATGCCCGGCGCATCCTTGACCCGCACATCCGTGACCTCAAGGGTGCCGTCAAAGGTCCCGCCGGTCCCTACCGGCAGCAGCGTCAGCGACAATTGCCCGCCCACCACCTGCCGCAGCAACCCGGCGGCGCGCAACACTCCGCCCGCATCCGCCGATATCAGCCGCACGGCGGAACGTCCGTTCTGCGGTACGATCCGCCCCTCGACCGGGGTGCCGCCGTTCAGCCGGGCCTGGAAGGAACCGTCCAGCCCCCCCGCCGTGGCAAAATTGCCGCGCAGGTCGGTCAGGGCGATGGTATCGGTGATCTGCAACCGGTCCAGCCGGACCTGCATCGGCGGGCCGCTGGCCTGTGCGCCGCCGCCGCCGCCACTGCCCAGATCGGCCTGCCGCATGTCCAGCACACCGCCGCGCAGCACCACCTGCACCGGCTTGCCCGCGCCCTGCCCGACGATATCCACCGCCGCATCCAGCCATTCCCCCGCGCGCAGCCTGTCAAAGCTCAGCCGGTCCAGCGCCCCGCCTTCGCGCAACCGAACCGCGCCCTCGGCACTCAGGCCGGGGCCGGAAATCGCCAGACGGTCCACGCGCGGCGTGGCACCCAACTGCCCGGTCACGCGCAGCTTTCCGGCGCTGGCCGGGGGTTTGGCCCAGTTCAGCTGCGGCACCGACAGGCGCAGCCCCCGCAGATCGGATTGCAGATCGAACTCCGGCGCGCGGCCCTTCGGCAGGTCCACCTCCAGTTGCGCCTTTGTCTGCCCCGCGACAGTCCCGGGCGGCAGGGCGATCCCGAAGGCGTCCAGCGCCGCCTGATCCAGGCTGACCTCCGCGCGCAGCCCGGCTGTCCGTGGCGCCTCTTCCGTTGCCGGCCCCGCCCCTATGGGCAGCACGAAACTGCCGTCAAAGCCTGCGCCGTCCAGTTCTCCCGCACCGGTCAGGATCACCCGGTCATTGTCCACCACCACGCCGATTTCGGGGGCCGACAGCGCGCGACCTTTGACCAGAACGCTGCTGCTGACATCGCGCAGTTTGCCCGACACGTCGAACACCACCTTGTCCTTGCTGCCTTTCTTGAGCGGCAAGGCGATCTGACCGCTCAGCGCGGCGCGCCCGCCTGCCAGATCGACCGGCAGATTGGCCTTGTCCATCACGTTCAGCGGCGCCCGGTTCAGCAGGGACAGCGCCGCGGTCACACTCGCTTCGGCCTCCAGCCGGACAACCGCCGGGGCACCATCACGCACGCGCACATCGGGAATGATGAAGGAAGAAGCCCCGAGACGCACATCACCGCCTTCATCCGCCGTGACCACCCCTTCATCCACAGCCACCACCAGCCGGTTGTCCATCAGGCTGAAATGCCCCTTGCCCCCGGTCACCGGCGGCATGGTTTTCAGAAACTGCACATCGGCCCCGGCATAATCGAAGCCCACATAGGTCTGCGGTGCCTTGCCCGGTGCCACCCGCAGCGCCAGGTCAAGGTTGCTGACCTCGCCCTTGCGGACATTCTCCACCAGCCAGGTCCTGGTCTTGGGCTTCAGCCCCTCGGGCCAAAGCTCCAGCAGCCGCTCAGGTGTCAGCCCGTCCATCTGCCCGTCCAGCGCCACCCGCCAGCCGTCAGGCCGCGCCGAGAGCTTGCCATCCAGCAGCAGCGTCTTGCCCTGGTCGCTGATCTGCACCCGCCCCAATTGCAGGCGGAACGGGTTCAGCCGCATCTGGAAATCGAGGTCGGTTTCGGCCAGCCCGACAGGCGCGGGATAGATATCCGCCGGATTGGCGCGCAGGTCGCGGATGGTGAACTGCCCGACCAGATCGCTCAGTTGGCCCTCCGGCGTCAGACCCAGGGTTGCGGTGCCGGAACTTTCCGCGCTGATCCATTTGCTGCGCAGACGCACATCGGCAAAGCGCAGCAGCGCCTCGGCGGGATCATAGCTGAAATAGCTGCGCGCGCCCTCAAAGGGGATCGGCCGGGTCCGCGCATTGGGCTGCACCACGCCCGCGCCGATTTGCAGGGTCGCGTTCAGCGGCATGAACTGCCCCGCATCGTTCAGCCCGCTGCGCACCGCGCCTGAAATCGGCGCGCGCAGCACCCCCAGCCAGGCAAAGGCAGGGCCCTGGGTTGCAATATCCTCGGCTGCGACGCCTTCGAAACTGACACCGAATTCAGCGGCACTGGCACCGATGCGGCTGGCATAATTGGCCGACAGGGTCGCCACCCCGGCCCCGCCGCTGAGCAGCGCCAGATCCGCCGACAGCGCCAGCACCCCGGCCTCGCGCGACAACAGCAGCCGCCCGCCATCGACGGTCCAGCTGCGGCCCGCGCGCAGGTCGTCGAACTGCAGGGTCACGGCGCGCAGCTCCGCCTCGGTCAGCGCCTGCAAGGCCGGCCGCTGCAACACACCGTCAAGCTGGGCGATCAACTGCGGCAGGGTCGCGGCCTCGCGGCTGAAACTGCCCGGCCCCACGCCTGCGCTCAGCGCCACCCGGCCCGCCGCGTCCCGGCGCAGGGTCACCACCACCCCCGAGAGCGATATGGATTGCGGCTGCACGATCCCGTCCAGCAGCGGGCGCAGGGCAAAGCCGGTCTTGAACTCCGTCAGGCTGAGGATCTCGGCCCCTTCGGGCGTGCTGATGGCGACATTGCGCAGGCGCACGCGCGGATGCCAGCCTTCCTCCACCACCAGCTCCGCCTCGCCCAGAGAGACCCGGACCTGGGGCAGCTCACGCGCGATCCGCGCCTCGATCCGCTCCTGCAGCCAGCCGGGCGCGCGCAGGGGCTGGCCCATCGACAGCCACAGCGCCCCCACCAGCGCCCCGGCGGCAAGGCTCAAGAGCAGGATCGACCACAGGCCGAAACGCGCCACATGCTGATGCGGCTTGCGTCTGGGGCGGGGCGTGTCGGGTTTGCTCATCTGTGTCCCAAATCGGGCGGCCCTCTTGGCACGCGCCTGAATTGGCCTAGTATGACAGCCCGACATCCTGCATCCAAGTGAAAGAGACGTGATCCATGCCCGAGATTTCCGAGCAAGCACCAGACTTTACCCTTCCTGTGACCGGCGGCGGCGAGGTGACCCTCTCTGACCTGCGCGGCAAACCGGTTGTGCTGTTCTTCTACCCGCGCGACGACACGCCGGGCTGCACCACGGAAAGCATCGGCTTCTCGGCAAACCTGTCGGACTTCGAGGCGGCAGGCGCAAAGGTCTTCGGCATTTCCCGCGACACCATGGCCAAGCACGACAAATTCGTGGCCAAACATGCGCTGACCGTGCCGCTGCTGTCGGATGAACAGGGCGACGTGACCGAGGCCTATGGCGTCTGGGTCGAGAAAAACATGTACGGCAAGAAATCCATGGGCATCGAACGCGCGACCTATCTGATCGGTGCCGACGGCAGGATCGCGCAGGTCTGGCGCAAGGTCAAAGTGCCCGGCCATGTGGAGGCGGTGCTGGAGGCGGCGCGCGCCCTGTGATTGCCCTTGCCCAGATGGCCGAGGCGGTGCTGCGCTGTGCCGATGGCCGCGAAAAGACCGCCCTGTCGCGCCGCCATGCGGCGGCGTGGCAGGCCGCCCGCGCGGCGGGCGAGACGCCTGAAATCGGCCATGCCGACCCGCCGCTGCACCCTGCCCGGCCCGCCGCGCCCGAATTGCTCAGCCCGCGCGACGTGCCGCGCCGCCGCCCCGGCACGCCCGAGGGGCGCATCGCCCTGCTGCATGCCGTCGCCCATATCGAATTGAACGCGGTGGACCTGCACTGGGACATCATCGCGCGGTTCACCGACACCCGCCTGCCGATGGGGTTCTACGACGATTGGGTCAAGGCGGCGGATGAGGAATCCAAACATTTCAACCTGATGTGCGATTGCCTTGAAGAAATGGGCAGCCACTACGGCGCGCTGCCCGCCCATGCGGGCATGTGGCGCGCGGCAGAGGATACGGTGGATGACCTGATGGGCCGGCTGGCGGTTGTGCCCATGGTGCTTGAGGCCCGCGGCCTGGACGTGACCCCCGGCATGATCAAGATCTTCAAACAGGCCAAGGCTGACAGCGCCGTGGCCGCGCTTGAGACGATCTATGCCGAGGAAGTGGCCCATGTCGCCTATGGGTCCAAGTGGTTTCACTTTCTCTGCGGGCGCTTCGACGAAGACCCCAAGGAACGGTTTCACAGCCTTGTGCGGACCTACTTCCACGGCGATCTGAAACCCCCGTTCAACGAGGAAAAACGCGCCGAAGCGGGCATTCCCCCGGACTTCTACTGGCCCCTGACCGCCTCGGGCTGAAACGCTCAACTTCAACACAAATCGTCAAGCTCTTGGTATCGGCGGATTTTTGCCAATATACCGCATTCCGGTGAAATGCCGCCGCCGGACAGGTCAACAGGGTTGCCCCAAGGTCACAGTGTAGCTAAGAAAATCTGAATTCGGGCGCGTATGGGGATTACCGCGCCCGTTTTGGGACGGAAAAAGGAATATACATTGCGCTCTACGCTTGCCATCAAGGTCCATGCGACGCTGGAGAAGTACTTTCCCGAACGTCGCGTGTTTCTCAAATCCGACAGTGACACGCGCTTTATCCGCCTGCGTCCCGGCACCCAGATCATCGCCTTTGCCGGCTGCGCCGCCGTCGTTGCCTGGGCCATCGTCGCCACCGCCATCCTGCTGATGGACAGCATCGGGTCGGGCAACTTCCGCGAACAGGCCAAGCGCGATCAGCGCACCTACCAGGCCCGTCTGAACGATCTTTCCGCACAGCGCGATGGCCGCGCCGAAGAGGCGCTGGCCGCCCAGAACCGGTTCAACGCAGCACTCAAGCAGATTTCCACGATGCAGTCCGAGCTGCTGGAATCCGAAACCCGCCGCCGCGAGCTGGAAACCGGGATCGACGTGATCCAGTCCACCCTGCGCGACACCATGAAAGAACGTCAGGACGCCCGCGCCCAGCTTGCCGCGCTTGAGGGGTCGCTGGCCGAAGGCGGCACCGGCGTCGTGCAGGCCGCCGCCTCAAGCGCCCCCATCGAATTTCTGGCCGAAGCACTGGCCGAGACCGCCAAGGAACGCGATCAGGTGATCGTCGATGCACAGGACGCGCTGTTGCAGGCCGACGAAATGGCCCAGCAGATCGCCCTGATGAAAGACCAGAACGACGCAATCTTCCGCCAGCTCGAAGAGGCGATGACCGTTTCCGTCGCCCCGCTGGACAAGATGTTTCGCAATGCGGGCATGTCCACCGACAGCATCCTGGCCACCGTCAAGCGCGGCTATTCCGGCCAGGGTGGCCCGATGACGCCGCTCTCCTTTACCACCCGGGGCGAGGAGCCCTCCCCCGACACGCTGCGCGCCAACCGTCTGCTGAACCAGATGGACCGGCTGAACCTCTACCGGATCGCGGCGCAGAAAGCGCCCTTTGCCAAACCGGTCAAATCCGCCTTTCGCTTCACCAGCCAGTTTGGCTATCGCCGCGATCCCAAGACCGGCGGCCGGCGGATGCATTCCGGCGTCGATTTCGCCGCCGGGATCGGCACGCCGCTTTATGCCACTGCGGATGGCGTGGTCACCCATGCGGGCTGGCAGTCCGGCTATGGCCGTCTGGTCAAGATCCAGCATGAGTTCGGGATCGAGACCCGCTATGCCCATCAGTCGCGCATTCGCGTGAAGGTCGGACAAAGGGTCTCGCGCGGGCAGCACATTGGTGATATGGGAGCATCCGGACGTGTCACCGGCGTTCATCTGCACTATGAAGTCCGAGTCGGCGGCAAAGCTGTTAACCCCATGATCTATATCAAGGCTGCAAACGATGTTTTCTAAGAGCAAAATCAACGATCCCGCCCCGAACAAGGATGCCGAAAGCCAGCGCCAGGCGACACCGCAGGCCCCGGCGCAGTCCACGCCTGCCCAGCCCAAGCCCAACGAGTTCAAGGCATCGGCGCCCAAGGCGAAACCCCCGGCCTCGGTCCTGTCTTCCGATCTGCATGTGACCGGCAACATGAAGACCACGGGCGATATCAACGTCGAAGGCACCGTGGAGGGCGACATCCGCGCGCATCTGCTGACCATCGGCGAAACCGCGACCATCAAGGGTGAAGTGGTTGCCGATGATGTGGTGATCAACGGCCGTATCGTGGGCCGCGTGCGCGGCCTCAAGGTCCGCCTGACCTCGACCGCACGGGTCGAAGGCGACATCATCCACAAGACCATCGCGATTGAATCCGGCGCGCATTTCGAAGGCTCCGTCCAGCGTCAGGACGACCCTCTGAACCCCGGTGCCAAGAACGCACCGACCCAGAAGCCGAACCCCGCCTCCTGAGGCATCGGCATCCCGGTTTCAAAGGGCGTCGCAGGCTGCGGCGCCTTTTTGCTTTTGGGGGGTGATGTGGGATTGGCTGTACGGGCCGAAGCCCCGGTTAACCACAACGCCCGGACGCCCCGCGTCCGGGCCGCGCCCGACCCGCCCGGCGCAAGCCGGGCATCGCCCGACCCGCCCTCTGGGCGGGCGCGGCCCTCAGGTTTCGGGACGCCAAGGCTCTATGGGCCCGGCCTCGACCGTCGCCGACGGTTGACTGGTTGGCAACAGCGCGGACTTTGCTGCCAACCACCACCAAAGCCCGGAACAAGCCGAAGGCGCCGGGCCATCGCCTGCCCGCCCCACGGGTAGGCGATTTGGTGAGGCTGGGTGTTCTCCCGATAGGACTCATCATGGTTGAGAAATAAAGTGCCATCTACACAAGTCGGTATCGCCCACCCCGGGCAGGCGCTGGCCCGGCTTGCGCCCCACGACACGTTGATCTCAGAACCTCCCTTCCCACACCACCTCCCCAAACGCAAAAGGGCGGACCAAACGGCCCGCCCCTTGCTTTGCCTGCAACACAGATCACTCGGTCACGGTGACCTTGCGCATCACGTCCGGGGTGCCTTCGATCGCGCCATTGCCGCCGGTGCCGCGTTTGATCGCGTCCACCACGTCCTGGCCGCCGGTCACCCGGCCGACCACGGTGTATTGGCCGTTCAGGAAATGCCCCTCATCGAACATGATGAAGAACTGGCTGTTGGCCGAATCCGGGTTCTGCGCCCGGGCCATGCCGACGACACCCTTGTCAAAAGGCGTATCGGAGAACTCGGCCGACACGTCCGGCATATCGGAGCCGCCCATGCCCGCGCGGGACATGTCGCCGCCTTCCTTGCCGAATTCCACATCGCCGGTCTGCGCCATGAAACCGTCAATCACCCGGTGGAACACGACGCCGTCATAGGCCCCCTGCTCTGCCAGCGTGGTGATGCGCTCCACATGCTGGGGTGCGAGGTCCTCCAGCAGGTCGATGGTCACGGTGCCATTGGCCTCGCCCTCGACCACGATTTCAAGCCCGGTGGCCAGCGCGGGGCCGGCGGCAAGGGTGGCGCACAGGCCACAGAGGATCAGCTTACGCATCCGCCGCAACCTTGACGCTGATCATGCGGTCCGGCTGGGCGGGCGGCTCGCCCTTGGCGATGGCATCCACATGCTCCATCCCCGACACCACCTGACCGTAAACGGTATACTGGCCGTTCAGGAAATCATTGTCCTTGAAGTTGATGAAGAACTGGCTGTTGGCACTGTCGGGATTGGCCGAACGCGCCGCACCCAGCGAGCCGCGCGCATGCGGCACCTTGGAGAATTCGGCAGGCACATTGCCCAGATCGGACCCGCCGGTGCCTGCCATCCGCAGGTTGAAACCGTCTTCCATGTTGCCATGTTCCACATCGCCGGTCTGGGCCATGAACCCGTCGATCACCCGATGGAAACAGACGTTGTCATATTTGCCCGCCCGGGCCAGTTCCTTCATCCGCGCGACGTGCTTGGGGGCGACATCCGGCAGCAGTTCGATGGTTACGGTGCCACCCTTCAGCTCCATCAGGATCGTATTTTCGGGGTCTTTGATCTCAGCCATGCGGGTCTCCTTCGCAAAATTGGTTGAGCGATACCTAAGGTCGATTGTGCCGATTGCCAAGCAGATGCATTGACCCCCGCGCCTGATATGGCAAAAGACAGCCAGCATATTTGAAACCGGAGGCACGGCATGGGCTGGAAGACATTGGACGACATGGAACTCGGCGGCAGGACAGTGCTGGTGCGCGTCGACATCAATGTGCCGGTGGAGGATGGCCGCGTCACCGATGCCACCCGCATCGAACGGATCGTGCTCACCGTCGCGGATATCCTTGCCGCGGGCGGCAAGCCCCTGCTGCTGGCGCATTTCGGCCGCCCCAAGGGCAAGGTGGTGCCGGAGATGTCGCTGAAACCGCTGCTGCCCGCGCTTGAGGGCGCGCTGGGGCGTTCCGTCGCCCTGATCGACAGTCTTGAGACCGCCGAGCAGGGGCTGAACGCGGACGCCGATGTGCTGCTGCTGGAAAACATCCGCTTCTACCCCGGGGAAGAGGCCAATGACGAAGGCTTCGCCCGCCGCCTCGCCGCGCTGGGGGACATCTATTGCAACGATGCCTTTTCCGCCGCGCACCGCGCCCATGCCTCGACCGAGGCGCTGGCGCGGCTGCTGCCCGCCTGCGCAGGCCGTCTGATGCAGGCCGAGCTGAGCGCGCTGGAAGCCGCCCTTGCCACCCCGGAACGCCCGGTGGGCGCGGTGGTGGGCGGGGCCAAGGTCTCGACCAAGATCGAATTGCTTGAGAACCTCGTGAACCGGCTCGATGTGCTGGTGATCGGCGGCGGCATGGCCAACACCTTTCTTGCAGCCCTTGGTGCCGACATGGGCGCGTCGCTGAAAGAGCCGGATTTCTACGGCACCGCCAGGGACATCCTGGCGCAGGCGGACAAGGCCGGATGCCGGGTGATCCTGCCGGTCGACGGTCTGGTGGCGCGCGCATTCGCCGAAGGGGCCGCGCATGAGGTCATGGCCCTGGGCCCTGATGCAAAACTGGCAGCGGACCAGATGGTGCTGGATGCGGGCCCGGAAAGCATCGCCGTGCTGCAAGCGGCCTTTGCCGGGCTGAAGACCCTGATCTGGAACGGCCCGATGGGGGCCTTTGAAATCGCCCCCTTCGACACCGCCACCGTTGCCGCCGCACAGGCCGCCGCGCGCCAGACCCGTGCCGGCACGCTGATCTCCGTCGCGGGCGGCGGTGACACCGTTGCCGCCCTCAACCAGGCCGGTGTGGCCGATGATTTCACCTATATCTCCACCGCCGGGGGCGCTTTCCTGGAATGGATGGAAGGCAAGGAACTGCCCGGCGTCGCGGCGCTGAACAGCTGAAACAGGCATTCGGCGGCCAATCCCGCCGCCCTGCCCCCGGTGTTGCCCGTGCAATGACCGGTATATTCATGTCAAAAAACTGATCTGCGCACACAGAGGGGATTCCCTTGGCGAATCACCTGTGTCATACTCCCGTCACGTCCACCAAGAGACGATTTGAGGCAGACCAGATGACACGCACCGCACGCCCGGCTTTCGGCACATTGCTGTTCTTTGCGATTGCATTCGCGCTCAGCCTCTATTTCACCTTTGCCGCCGTCCAGGGCGATTACGGCCTGTTCCGCCGCGCCGAAATCCTCGCCGAAAGCCAGGAGTTGCGCAGCCAGCTGTCCACAGTACGCATGGATGTGGCGCGTATGGAGAACCTGACCAAGCGCATGTCGGACGATTACCTGGACCTGGATCTGGTCGACGAACAGGTGCGCCGGGTGCTCGGCATGGTGCGCCCTGATGAAATTGTAATCAGATAAGCCTCAAACGCACGGATTTTCGCCCGGTTGCACGCGTGCAGAAAACCGCTCTACACTTCTGTCACCGAATCCGCTACAGAATAGTTTAACGCTAAACTAATTGCGCAGCCCGCCACCCGCGCGCACTGAGGAGATGCCCATGGCCGCCAGAAAAACCACCAGGAAACCCAATGTTTCGGCAGACGAGCTGAAAGCCTATTACAAGGACATGCTGCTGATCCGGCGGTTCGAGGAAAAAGCAGGCCAGCTTTACGGCATGGGCCTGATCGGTGGTTTCTGCCACCTCTATATCGGACAGGAAGCCGTGGTTGTCGGCCTTGAGGCCACCACCAAGGAAGGCGACAGCCGCATCACCACCTACCGCGACCACGGCCATATGCTGGCCTGCGGCATGGACCCCAACGGGGTGATGGCCGAACTCACCGGCCGCGAAGGTGGCTATTCACGCGGCAAGGGCGGTTCCATGCACATGTTCTCGAAAGAGAAACGCTTTTACGGCGGCCATGGCATCGTGGGCGCCAACGTGCCGCTGGGTGCGGGCATCGCATTCGCCGACAAATACAAGGGCAACGACCACGTCACCTTCACCTACTTCGGGGACGGTGCCGCCAACCAGGGCCAGGTCTATGAGGCCTTCAACATGGCGGCCCTGTGGAAACTGCCGGTGATCTTCGTGATCGAGAACAACCAATACGCCATGGGCACATCGCAGCAACGCTCCACCTCCTCCGCCGAGATCTGGGAACGCGGCAAGGCCTTCGGCATCCCCGGCGAGGCCGTCGACGGCATGGATGTGCTGGCGGTGAAGGAAGCGGGCGACAAGGCGGTCGCGCACTGCCGCGCCGCCAAGGGCCCCTATATCCTTGAAATCAAGACCTACCGCTATCGCGGCCACTCCATGTCGGACCCCGCGAAATACCGCACCCGAGAAGAGGTGCAGAAGATGCGCGACGAACGCGACCCGATCGAAGCCGTGCGCAACCTGTTGCTGACCGGCAAACATGCCAGTGAAGAGGACCTGAAAGCCATCGACAAGGACATCAAGAAAGTCGTGAACGACAGCGCCGAATTCGCCAAGGAAAGCCCCGAACCCGCACTTGATGAGCTGTGGACCGATATCTACGCAACCGAAGTCCCGCAGGAGGCATAAGACTATGGCAACCGAAATTCTCATGCCCGCCCTCTCGCCCACCATGGAAGAAGGCACCCTGGCCAAATGGCTGGTCAAGGAGGGTGACACCGTCGCCTCCGGCGACATCATGGCCGAGATCGAGACCGACAAGGCCACGATGGAATTCGAAGCGGTGGACGAAGGCACCATCGGCAAGATCCTGATCGCCGAAGGCACCGAAGGGGTCAAGGTGAACACCCCCATCGCCATTCTTCTGGAAGAGGGCGAAAGCGCGGATGACATCGACACCTCCGCCAAACCCGAAGCACCGGCAGCGGCCCCCGCCGCCGATGACGCGCCGCAAAAATCCGCAGCGGCCCCGGCAGAGGCCAGGTCGCAGCCCGAACCCAGGGTCGATACAACCCCCGACTGGCCCGAAGGCACCACGCTGAAGAAACAGACGGTCCGCGAAGCCCTGCGCGACGGCATGGCCGAGGAAATGCGCCGCGACGAAAACGTCTTCCTGATGGGCGAGGAAGTTGCCGAATATCAGGGCGCCTACAAGATCTCCCAGGGTCTGCTGGATGAATTCGGCTCCAAGCGCGTGATCGACACGCCGATCACCGAACATGGTTTTGCCGGCATCGGTGTCGGCGCCTCCTGGGGCGGTCTGCGCCCGATCGTCGAATTCATGACCTGGAACTTCGCCATGCAGGCGATCGACCAGATCATCAACTCCGCCGCCAAGACGCTCTATATGTCCGGTGGCCAGATGGGCTCGCCCATGGTGTTCCGTGGCCCCAACGGTGCCGCCGCCCGCGTCGGCGCGCAGCACAGCCAGGATTACGCCGCCTGGTACATGCAGATCCCCGGCCTGAAAGTGGCGATGCCCTATTCCGCCTCGGACTACAAAGGCCTGATGAAAACCGCGATCCGCGATCCCAACCCGGTGATCTTCCTGGAGAACGAGATCCTCTATGGCCGCAGTTTCGACGTGCCCGAGATCGAGGATTACACGGTTCCCTTCGGCAAGGCCCGGATCTGGCGCGAGGGCGACGACGTGACCATCGTCAGCTTCGGCATCGGCATGAGCTATGCCCTGCAAGCCGCTGACAAACTTGCAGAAGAAGGCATCATGGCCGAGGTCATCGACCTGCGCACCCTGCGCCCGATGGACACCGACAGCATCATCAAATCGGTGATGAAGACAAACCGCTGCGTCACGGTGGAAGAAGGCTGGCCGCAGGGCTCGGTCGGCAATTACATCTCAAGTGTCATCATGCAGCAGGCCTTCGATTATCTCGATGCCCCGGTGATCAACTGCACCGGCAAGGATGTCCCGATGCCCTATGCGGCCAATCTTGAGAAACACGCGCTGGTGACCACCGACGAGGTCATCGAAGCCGTCAAAAAAGTCACCTACAAGTAAGGAGCGGACAGATGCCAACAGAAATCCTCATGCCCGCCCTCTCGCCCACCATGGAAGAAGGCACGCTTGCCAAATGGCTGGTCAAGGAGGGCGATACCGTCGCCTCCGGCGATGTGATGTGCGAGATCGAGACCGACAAGGCCACGATGGAATTCGAAGCCGTGGACGAAGGGGTGATCGGCAAGATCCTCGTGACCGACGGCACCGAAGGGGTCAAGGTCAACACCCCCATCGCCGTGCTGCTGGAAGAGGGCGAAAGCGCCGATGACATCGGTGACACCCCCGCACCGGCAAAGGCCGAAGCCCCGAAAGAGGATGCGCCAAAGGCAGCACCCGAAGCCGCCAGACCCGAGACCGCTGCCGCCCCACCTGCCCCCAAAGGCGGTGACGGCAACCGGATCTTTGCCTCGCCGCTGGCCCGTCGCATCGCGGCGGACAAGGGGCTGGACCTTTCCGGCGTCACCGGCTCCGGCCCGCATGGCCGCATCGTCAAGGCCGATGTCGAAGGGCGCTCCGCCTCCGACACGTCCAAAGCCGCCGCCTCCCAACCTGCCGAGGCCGCTGCCGCTGCACCCAGGGCCGCAGCCCCGGCCGGCCCCTCCGCAGATGCCATCGCCAAAATGTACGAAGGCCGCGACTACGAGGAAGTCAAACTCGACGGCATGCGCCGCACCATCGCCGCGCGCCTGACCGAAGCCAAGCAGACCGTGCCGCATTTCTACCTGCGCCGCGACATCCAGCTTGACGCGCTGATGGCCTTCCGTGCCCAGCTGAACAAACAGCTTGAAGCACGGGGCGTGAAGCTCAGCGTCAATGACTTCATCATCAAGGCCTGCGCCCTGGCCCTGCAGGAGGTCCCGGAGGCCAACGCCGTCTGGGCAGGCGACAAGGTGTTCAAGCTCAAACCCTCCGACGTCGCCGTCGCCGTGGCCATCGAAGGCGGGCTGTTCACCCCGGTCCTGAAAGACGCCGAGATGAAATCCCTCTCCGCCCTCTCGGCCGAGATGAAGGATCTCGCCACCCGCGCCCGCGACCGCAAGCTGGCGCCGCATGAATACCAGGGCGGCAGCTTTGCCATCTCCAACCTCGGCATGTTCGGCATCGATAACTTCGATGCGGTCATCAACCCGCCCCATGGCGCGATTCTGGCCGTGGGTGCAGGGGTGAAAAAGCCGGTGGTGGATGCCGAAGGCCAGGTCAGCGTGGCCACGGTCATGTCGGTCACCCTCTCGGTCGATCACCGCGTCATCGACGGTGCCCTGGGCGCGCAGCTTCTGAACGCGATCAAGGCCAACCTCGAATCGCCGATGACCATGCTCGCCTGATCCCTTTTTGGCAGGCATATATCCTCGGGGAGTGTGAGGGGCAGACAGCCCCTCACCCGCCGCGTCAGGGACGCGGCCGTGATCATGCAAAAGCCGGGGCGCGCGCGCGCCCCGGCTTTTTCAATTCTTCACTTTTTCAATTCTTCACAATGTCAGCTGGCAGTCAGACGCTCTTGGTCCCGAACATGTGATCCATCAGCACCGACGGCTGATCACAGCCCGCCTCGCCCACGATCTTCGCCGGGATGCCCGCGACGGTCTTGCAGGGCGGCACTTCCTCCAGCACCACGGAGCCCGCCGCGATCCGGCTGCAATGGCCCACCTTGATGTTGCCCAGCACCTTGGCCCCGGCCCCGATCAGCACGCCATCGCCAATCTTGGGGTGACGGTCCTCTTCCTCCTTGCCGGTCCCGCCCAGGGTGACCGAATGCAGCATCGACACATTGTCGCCCACCACCGCCGTCTCACCGATGACAATCGAATGGGCATGGTCGATCATGATCCCCTTGCCGATCCGCGCCGCGGGGTGAATATCCACCCCGAAAATCTCGCTCACCCGCATCTGCACGAAATAGGCCAGATCGCGCTTGCCCTTCTTCCACAGGTGATGCCCCACGCGGTACGCCTGAACCGCCTGATAGCCCTTGAAATAGAGGATCGGCTGCACCAGCCGGTGACAGGCCGGGTCGCGCTCGTAAATCGCCACCAGATCGGCGCGCGCCGCTTCGACCAGACCGGGGTCCTCGGCAATCGCCTCATCCACGATCTCGCGCACCACGACCATCGACATTTCATTCGACGCCAGCTTTGCCGCAATCCGGTAGGACAGCGCCTTTTCGATGGATTTATGGTGCAGGATACAGGCATGCACAAAGCCGCCGATCAGCGGCTCATCCTTCACCGCCTGCTGCGCCTCATGCTGGATCTGCTGCCAGACCGGGTCAACGCTGGAGATATTTCTGCGGGGTTCGGCCATAACATCACGTCCTTTGCTGCGCTCAGACTACCTCATGCCGCATCAGAAAACCAATGGCAAACCCGTGATGCAACTAATTTCCCATGTGTGCATGTAAGCCCTGCTTGCAAGAGGCAGCCGCGCATTTTTCCAGGACCGCCGTGACAACCATCTGAAAACACGCGCAATCCTCCGCGTCGTCAAAGCGGCCCGGCGGGGCAAGCCGCCGCGCCCCGGCGGCGGCCAGCAAGGTGCCATTGCCCCATAACGGATGCACCCGCCCCAATCGCCGGGTGTGGCGGTCGGCCCAATCCGCCTCCAGGAACAGCCGCGCACAAAGCGCCGCGCGCTGTGGCGCGGGCACCGCCCGCAGGGCCCGCGCCGCCGTCCGGACATCGCTCAGCAGCACCGCGCGCATCAGCCGCCCACCACCCGCGTCTCCGCCAGCCCCGGCCCATAGACCGCCGAGATCTGCGCCACCGAGACCTCGAAGGGCAAGGTCAGACCATCGGTATCCTGATCCGCCGCGCTATAGGTCCAGCCCGGCGCATCCACCTGTTGTTCGCGCAGGATGCTGCCACCCGCCGTGATGCGCAGCAGATAGCGCTCGCTCTCCTCGCCCAATGGCACCTCCGGCACCTCCCAGGCATCGCCGTTCAGCCGCGTCCGCCTGATCCAGTTCAGGTCAAAGCTGCCATCCGCCCGTTTGACGACCCTCAGGTGACAGGGGCTCAGCGGGCGTTGCCCGTTTCCGGCAAAGGCCGTCACCAGATGGCGATAGGACGGATCGTCATAGCCCCGCCGCGCGGGCCCGATGCGGAAATGCTGCGCCACCTGGCGCAGGTTCGGGCTGAAATCAATCTGCTGCGGCCTGCCATCCAGCAGGACAAAGCGCGATCCGGCGGGCCAGACCGGCGGCATCAGCGCATCGCTCCCCGCCTGCCCCCGCAGCCGCCCCGACAGCCAGTAGACCCCCGGTGCGACCAGTGTCGCTGTCCGGAACTGGAACAACTCCCAGTTGTCCGCCGATCCGTCTCCGATCGCGGCCAGGTTCGCCCCGCTCAACAATGCCTCTTCGGTCACCGATTCCAGCGTGCCGGCAGTCAGCCTGACCTCCAGGGCATCGCCCCGGTCGATCAACCCCGGCGATGCCGCCGCCAGGTCGTTCAGGGTCACGCCAATGGTGCTGCGCGCGGGCAATATCCCGTTCAGCCGGTAATTGGCATCGGTGCTCGACTGATAGACCGCAACCGCCCCCGGCCAGGGCTGCGCCGTCGCCGCCAGATGCGGCGCATACGGCAC
This sequence comes from Sulfitobacter sp. PR48, assembly GCF_028807335.1. NCBI lineage: Bacteria > Pseudomonadati > Pseudomonadota > Alphaproteobacteria > Rhodobacterales > Roseobacteraceae > Sulfitobacter > Sulfitobacter sp. PR48. Next base: position 83,376 of record NZ_JARAMM010000008.1, read on the forward strand.
CTCGTCGCCGCGCAGCAGCGGCAGGTCCATGAAATAGGGCTGCACCGGCACCGGCGCTGCAAAGGGCCGCAATGGCACCAGCTCATCCGTGAGCTCAGCGGCATCATAGACCTCCGGCTCGATCCGCACCGCGTCCACCAGCTGCAGGTCCGATTGTTCCACCCGGTCGATCCGGTAAAGCGCCGCGCCCTCCTGCCCCTCACCGGGCAGTTCAATCACATCCCCCGCGCCCAGCGCGAGCCTTGAGGGCGGTAAGGCCAGCCGCAAATGCCCGCGTGCCACCCGCGCCTCCACCAGCCAGCGTTCGGCCACCTGTCGGCCCTCGGCCCGGGTCAGCGCCATGTTCAGCTCTGATGCCGCAACCGCATGGGTCGCCTCATCGGGCAGAACCGCCTCCTCCGCAATGGTGTCAAAATTGCCATCCGCCTGCACGAAGCGCAGCCGCACCCGGCCCGAGATTTCGGCCTCCGCCTCGCGCAGCTGTTCGCTTACCCCGTCCAGTTCCTCGCTGACCGCCAGCAGCGCCGGGTCCAGCACCTGCGGCTTCAGCCCGTCCCGCGACCGGAAGGACAGCACCCCATCCCGCTCGACCGCATCGAAACCGTGGCGCAGCATCAGCGGCTGCAGCGCCGTCCGCGCATCCGCCACCTGATCCACCGCATAGCCGCGCACATATCCATGCAGCCCCTGCGTGCTGAACGCATCCAGCCCCGCCCGCCTGCAGATCTCGCCCACCACAGAGGCCAGCGTGCGGGCCGAGCTGCGCCCGTTGATCCAGTGACCGCGCGCATAATTCTGCCCGTCGCTCCACAGATCGCGGTTGTTGGGAAAGAACGGATAGGGCCGCACGTCCCAGGCCCAGACAAAGGCCCGCGTCATGTCCAGCATCCGCCCCTCATATTCCGAAGACTGCGGATTATGCGCCGGATCATCCCAGTAGGAGGACATCGCCCGCAGATACTGCATCTGCATCAGATCATCGCGCGCCCCCGTCGAATAGCGCGGCAGCGCACTTTCCGAACTTTTCTGATCCAGAAACTTGTTCGGCTCATTGGCCCCCTTGTCCACCGCCGCACAGCCATATTCCGTAAACCAGATCGGCTTTGATGCAGGCACCCAATCCGTCGGGCTCTCCTGCCGCAGGCCCCCCAGCCGCTCATGATGCGCATTCTGCCACCAGTTGCGGATGTCCTTGTAGCGGTAGACCCAGGGCTCATCATAGGCGCCATCGGTGATCTCTGTCCGGATCTGCGCCGCCCGGGCCTCGGGCGAATGATAATAGAAATCATAGCCTTCGCCGCCCTCGATGTTCCCGCGCAGGTAATTCAGGTCATGGATCGCATCGTGATCCTGCGCATCCAGATGATCCTCGCCTTCGCGCCAGTCCGCCAGCGGCATGTAATTGTCGATCCCGATGAAATCGACGTTGTCATCCGCCCAGAGCGGATCAAGGTGAAAGTACAGGTCGCCACTGCCATCCTGCGGCTGATAGCCGAAATATTCGGACCAATCCGCCGCATAGCTGATCTTGACCTGCGGCCCCAGCAGGGCACGCACCTCCCCCGCCAGCGCCCGCAACCGTGCCACCGCAGGAAAGCTTTTGCCGCTGCCCCGGATCTGCGTCAGCCCCCGCATTTCCGAACTGATGCAAAAGGCCTCGACCCCGCCCGCAGCGGCACAAAGCGCCGCGTAATGCAGAATGAACCGCGACAAGGACCATTCAACCGGCCCGGAATAGCTCACCGTCTCGCCCGACACGGCAAAATCCGCCGCCGTGACCGTGCCAAAGAACGCATCCACCTCTGCCTCGGCCCCGGCGGTGCCATCGGGGCTGCCGGGCCGTCCCGGTGCCTGCGACAGGGTGATGCGCCCGCGCCAGGGCAGTTTCGGCTGGCTGGTGGCATCGCTGTAGGGGTCGGGCAGGTCGTTCCCTTCCCCCTGATCCATCAGGATAAAGGGATAGAACATCACCGCCTTGCCCGCCGCCGTCATCGCCTGAATGGCCTCGATCACGGAACGGTCCGTCGGCGTGCCGCCATAGACCGGCCTGCCTTCCTGCCGGGCGATGACCTGCGCCGCGCTCCGGGTCAGCCCCGCCACCTGCCAGGCCATGTTTTCCCCTTCGATGGTGGGGTCTTCCACCTTGGGCCGGACGGTACATTCCCCACAGCGCAGGTCATCGCCGAACCAGGACACCACCAGCGATGCGGCTTCCAATTCGGGCAATTCCTCGCCCAGCGCCTCCAGCGACACGGCAAAATCCGCCTTGCCCTGCGGTGTGTTCACATTGGCGCTCCACCGCGCCTCTGCTCCATCGACGTAAGTTACATCTGTCGTTGCCAGCCCGTATTCCCCGGTTCCGGGGATCAGAGCGACACCGCGCACCCCATGGGTCGGCATATGCTCCCAACCCGGCGCGCCGCGCTGTTCGGGGCGCAACACCTCAAAGGAAAACTGCGGCACGCGGTTGCCAAAAGCCGCCAGCTGCAGGTCCTCCATCACCACATAGGCGGTCCCTCGATAGGCAGGCACCTGCCCCGCGCCCTCGATCGCCTCCATCACCGGATCCGGCAATTGATCCGCTCCCCCGGAATAGACCCGCATGTTCAGATCGTCCCGGGCCACTTCCTCCCCATCGGCCCAGACCCGCCCGATGCCGGTGATCTCCCCCTCGCAAAGCGCGATGGCCAGGCTCACCGAATAGCTGTACTCGGTTGTCTGCGGCGTGGGCCGCGCCCCCTTGCCCCCGCCCGAGACATTCACCGCCTCCTGAAAATCCGACACCCAGATCACATGTCCGCCAATGCGCATCCGGCCATAGACCTGCGCCACCGGTTCCCCTTCGCCCGCGCGGGTCAGGCGAAACCGGTCCACCTTGCCGGTCTCGACTGCCTGCCCGCCCTGCCCCAGCAACCGCTGATCGACAAAGCGGCCCAGCGTCGCCCCCACGGCACGTCCGATGGCAACCGATGACAGCCCCGCCAGCGTGCCGCCGACAGAGCCACCCAATGCCGCACCCGCAGCCGAAAAAATCACCGTTGCCATCAACCGTCTCCTTGAGGAAATTCAAACCGCGCCACGATCCGCCGCGCCCAGGGGGCGCTCAGCGGGCTTTCCACCACGCCGCGCCCCGCATAGGCATGGATGAAAGCCGGTGCCCGGCCCGCCCGCGCCTGCAGCCCCAGATGTTTGGCCACCGATCCCGCCCGCATCCGGAACAGCAGCACATCACCCGCCCGCGCCTGATCCAGCGGCCTGGCCCGCAGATGCCGCAGAGCGGCCGCCCACAACAGCTCCTCGCCCTGCGGTTCGGACCAATCCATCGAATAGGCCGGCACCGCCTCGGGCTCCGCCCCCAGCACCTCGCGCCAGACCCCACGCAGAAGGCCCAGACAATCACAGCCCGCCCCCTTGCTTGCCTGCTGATGCACATAGGGCGTCCCGATCCAGCCGCGTGCGGCCTCCACGATCCGGCTCACCGCAGCGACCCGCCCGTGTTCGCCCCCGTTGACCGCGGCACCGCCACCACCCAGTCTTCGCCCGGCAGGTCCGGAAACCCCTGAAAATTCAGCAGGTTGTTGAATTTCAGCCGGCAGGTCTCCATCCGCTTGTCACAGCCCGCAACCAGCCTCACGGAGGTGCCCTCCGCCAGATCCCCCCGCAATGGCTCCCACAGTTCGATCACGCGCCGCGCACCGTCGAACCGGTCATGCTTGATCAACCCCCAGAGCCCCTGCGCGGTGCCATCCAGCACCTCCAGCCGCCCCCGCGTGAACCACCCCGCCTCGAACCCCTGAAAGCTGTCCCAGGCAAAGATGCGGCCCTCTTCCACATCCTGCACATTCCGCGTCTCGGCATAGCCCGGCGTCTCCAGCGCAAAACGACAGGTGCTGTCGCCCAACACCGCGGTACAGGGCTTCTGATAGACCCGCCCCTGCGGCTGGTTCAGCACCTCGGTCAACCCGCGCAATTCGGCGCGAAACGCCCCCCCAACCCGGCGCAATTCCCCAATCGTGCCGTGAAACTGCAGCTTGCGCTGGGATGTATCGGCCCAGTTGACCAGCCAGGCCTGCACCTGCGCCCCGTCAAACCGCCCCTGCTCGATCTCGTCCTCGCGCAGGGTCACGTCACTCAGCGCGCCCAGCGCCTCGGTGTTGTCCACCGCCAGCCCCGTGCTCTGCGCAATGGCCCTGGCGCTCAACCCGGTATCGGCGCGGAACAGCTCGCCCTCCATGACCAGCGGCACGTCATGATCGGTAAAGGCAAAGCTGACCCCGTCCCGCCGCGTGATCCGCCAGGCATGACACAGCGTCGTATGTCCGCTCTCCAGATGCGCCTGCAGCGCCGCGCTCACCCCGGCCATCAGATCCGCACCTCGATGACAGGCACATCCGGCACCTGCCCGGCCTGAAAACTGGCAACCGAGGTCAGGATGCGGTCGGTGTCGAACCGGACAGGAACGTCAAATTCATAGCCCGCATGGATTTCGATCTCCGGATCGGGCGGATGGGCAAAGCTGACGATACCCGTGGTCAGATCCACCTCGTAATCAAGCCCCTCCTGCAACTCGTCCTGCTCCAGCCCCAGGCGCACCGTGCCCGCCACCGGCTTGCGGATCGGGCGAAGATAGCTCTGCGCGCCGGAGCGATAGGTCTTGACCAGCGGGAAGTCGGCTTTCACCCCGTCGCCATAGCCGATGGTCTGATCGTCAAAGGCAGGCTCCCGCGACGCCCGGCAGGATTTGTAATCCGCCCAATCCTTCCAGCGGAAACCATGCAGCTGCCCCATCCGCGCCTCGAAAAACCCGATCAGCAGCTGCAGATCGTCAATCGACCGCATCCCGAGACCCGCATCATAGACCCTGCGCGAATGCGCCCAGGGGGTGTTGCGCTCTTCGAAGCCATTGGCCAGCGTCACCACATCCGTGCGCCGCTGCGGTCCGCCCATCGCGCCAAAGCTCAGGCTGGCGGGAAATCGTACCTCGTGAAATGCCATGATGCTGCTCCCTCCTATCTGTTGCGGTTGCCGGCACCCAGGGCGCGGCTCATCTGTGCCGCGATCTGCGACTGGCTGCGCTGGAAGCCCTGCACATCCGGCGTGGTGATGTTCATCACCACCGTGGTGCCGCCCCCGGCCCCGCGCACCCCCAGCTTGCCGTCACTGCCCCGCGCCAGCGGCATGATCGCCTCCGGCCCTGCCTCGCCCATCACCCCCATGCCGCCGCGCATCGGAAACGCCGTGGCCGAGCTGACCACGCCGCCACTGGCAAAGGGCATCACCCGCCCCTGGCTGAAGGCGGCCCCATCGGCAAAGGGCAGGATGCCCTGCATGATGTTGCCCACCCCCTGAGAGATCAGCCCCCCGAAGTGATCGGTCACCGGCCGCATCGCTGCGTTGTAGGTCGTGCGCATCAGCGACTGGGCCACCGTGGTCAGCGCATCCGACAGTTTCATCCCGTCGAACACCACGCCATCAAAGGCCTTGCGCAACCCCTTGCTCAGGCCCCGCTCCAATGTCGCCACGTCTTTGCCGGTCGCGGCCAGCGACACCCGCATCCGCCCCAACTCACCGTCAAAGGCCGCCACCAGCCCACCGGTCTCGGCCAGCGTGCTGTTCAGCCCCTGCGCATTGTCCTCAAGCGCATCCATGTCTTCAAACTCAGCCATCGCCGGTTTCCTTCCTCTGATCCGGATAGGCCGCCATCAGCGCCGCCAACCCATCGCTCAGCATCGGGGCCTGCGCGCCTGCGCGCCCCAGCATGATCTGCAGTTCCACCGGGGTCAGCGCCCAGAACACATCCGGGCTCAGCCGCAGCCCATGCAGCCCCGCCCGCATCAGCGCACCCCAGTCCAGAGATTGCCCGCTGCTCACTCCGGCACCACAAAGGCCCGCGCCAGCAGCTCCGCCGCCGCCCGCGCCGCCGCCATCGGCCCGCCTCCGATCTCCGCCTGCGCGAGGGCGGCATCGCTGATCCGCGCCCCCCCGCCGCGCAGCCCCGCCCCCAGCAGCGCCACAACATCACGGCTGGCAAAGCTGTTGCTCTCGAAGCGTTCCACAAGGGCCACCAGCGACCCCGCCTCAAGCGCCTCTTCCAGCTCGGCCAGCGCCCCCAGCGTCAGCCGCGCCACATGGCGCTGACCGTCAATGACAACCGCCACATCCCCCCGCCACCGATTGGCCATGCTCAGACCTCCGTGGCATCGGGCGTGAACGCCAGCTCACCCGCCGACATCAGGCTGACCTCGAATGTCGCCTCGCCATTCAGCGACCCGGCATATTCCAGCGCCGTCACCTGGAACGGCCCCTGCACAACGCCAAAATCAGGAATGATGATCTGGAAATCCGGCGTCAGCCCGTCAAAGAACAACTGCCGCGCCCGTTCATCGGTGCCCGCATCGCGAAACACCCCCGATCCGCTGATCGCGGCCGAACGCACCCCCGCCCCCACCAGCAACTCCCGCCAGCCCCCGGCACTGTCGAGCGTGGTGACATCCACGGTCTCCGCATTGAAACTCACCCGCGTGGCGCGCAGCCCGGCAATGGTCTCGAATTGCCCGTCGCTTGTCATGTCCACCTTGACCAAAAGGTCCTTACCAGCTTGAACAGCCATTTCACGTCTCCTGCTTGATCCCGAAAATTCTCGTCTCAGTCGTCCTGCACCCGCGCGGCAAAGCGCAGGTCGATCTGGCGCGCCGCACCGCTGTCGATGCGCGCGGCACGCGCCCGCTCGAACCGCAGTGACACCAGCCGCCCCCGGCTCAGGGTCAGATCCGCGTCATGCAACACATCGCTGATCGCCGATCCCGCCTGCTTGGCGCTGGCAAACCCAGGTTGCGTCGTGATCACCGACACCGTGAACCGATGCAGCGCACCCGCCCCGGTCCCGTCGGAGGCATCTCTCGCTGTCTCACTGCCCAGCCGCACATAGATCGCAGGCAGGTTGCCCGATGGCACCGCGTCATAGATCGCCGTCCCCACGATGGCCCCCAGTGCCGCATCATTGCCAAGCGCCTCGAATACCGCCGCCTGCAACGGCGCTGACCCCGCAAAACTCATGCCACCTGCTCCTCTTGCGCATGACAGATCAGGTAACGCCCATCCGGATCGCGCTCTGTCACTGCCGTGATCTTGAAAACCCGCTGCCCGTCGCGCAGACGCTGTTGCGGGCGTGGCCGTTCCGGGCTGCCAAAGGGCGCGCCCCGCACAACAATCCGGAACCCCGCGCGGCTGACAAAAGCGCCGGCGGCCCGTGTTTCCCGCCCGGTCCGCGCCGTGACCTCCGCCCAAAGCGTGCCCAGCGGCAACCAACCCTCGACAAAGCCCCCGGCACCGTCCGGCAATTGCTCCGGCGTCTCCAGCACCATCGCATGGTTCAGGCGCGGCACATTCATGCCCCCAGCCCCATGCGCACTGCGCGATAGCGCTCGATCAGGCTGCTGACGCCAAAGGGCATGCAGCCCCCGCTCAGCCCGGTGTCATTGCGGTATTCATAGTAATGCGCCGCCAGCATCAGCACCGCCTGCCGCAGATCAGAGGGCACCCCCTCCCACTCCGCTGCAAACCCGGCCTCAAAGACGATCTTCACAATCCCCTGCCCAGGCACCCGCGGCAGCACCGACCCCGCCGGCCGCAGCCGCGGTGCCTGCATGTCCCGCTCCAGCCAATAGTCTGTCGCCGGCACTTCGGTCTCCGCGCCGCCCTGCGCCACCAATATGACCTGGCTGACCGCCTGCACCGGGGCCAGCGGCAGCTCCTGACCACCGGCATCACGCCATGCTGACAGCTCCAGGCTGAACGCGCGCCGCAATATCGCCTTGCCGGTGCGCGCCTCGATCGCGGCCGCGGCAGCCCGCAGGAACGACACGAGCACCGCGTCCTGTACATCCTCCAGACCAAAGCCGCTGCCCAACCGCAGATGTGCCTTCAACGCATCCACGGGCAAGGCATTGTCCGGGGCGGGTGTTACTTCGATCAACATCATGGATCATCTCCAAAAATCGCCCCCTCGGGCGGTGGTCGTCATCATTCCGGGCGCGCACCCACCCGCACCGCTCGGTCAGAGGGGAGCAGCTAGGCGATGCGAAGATGTCTTCAGGCGCGCACCCGAGCCGAGGTCAGGTCTCCCCGGCCCCGGCATCCGCCACGGGCTGTTAGGCCGTGCCGAATTTCAGCAGCTTGATCGCGGCAAAATCGCTCACATCGCCGCCCACACGCTTGGTGGCGTAGAACAGCACATGCGGCTTGGCGCTGAAGGGATCGCGCAGGATGCGCAGATCGGGGCGCTCCGCCACCGTGTAGCCGGCCGCAAAATCGCCAAAGGCGATGGAGATGGAATCCGACCCCGGATCGGGCATGTCCTCTGCCACCAGCACCGGATAGCCCATCAGCTGCGCAGGCTCGCCCGCCGCCAGACCATCAGACCACAGGAACCGGCCATCCGCGTCCTTCAGCTTGCGCACCAGCGCCGTGGTCTTGGAATTCATCACGAAGGACCCGTTGGCGCGGTACTGCGCCCCCAGCGCATAGACCAGCTCGATGATCGCATCGGCGGTCACGCTGCCATCCACGCCGCTTGGCACATAGCCAAGGTTGCCCCAGGACCACAGATCATTGTCGACAGTGGCATGGGTCAGGAACCCCCTGGGCTTGTCCACGCCGTCCCCGTTGATGAAGGCCTGCGCTTCGGCCCGCGCGAACTTGTTGGCAATGCGCCCGGCCAGCCAGCCCTCGATGTCAAAGGCACTGTCATCCAGCAGCCGCTGTGACGCCTTGGGCAGGGCCGACAGCTCATGCAGCGGGATGGTGATCCGGTCGATCTGCGGCGTGTCGGTCTCCGCCTGCGGCCCCGCCTCGGTGGCCCAGCCCGCGCCCACATCGGTATGATCCACCAGCACATCGAAAGAGGTCGCCTCGACCCGGACGACACTGGCAATCGCGCGGATTGACGCTGTTGCGTTCAGCACCGATTGCACGGTCTCCGAGGTCTGCGGATCGACCAGATAGCCGCCATCCGAATTGACAGCCGTGGACAGCGATTTGCCCTCCAGCTCCAGCCCGCGCAGCCCATCGTCATCGCCATTGCGCAGATAGGCGTTGAAAGCCTTCTGATGCGGCGCAGCCGCCTCCACGCCACCGGCCAGCGGAGTCCGTACAGTCATCTTGCGGTCCAACATTGTCACTCGCTCTTCTGTTTGTTGAAGTTTCATCTCAATTTCGCCCCGGAAGCCCTTGAAGTCGGTGACAAAACCCGTCACCGCCTGGCGAACCTCCTCCGCCGGAGACAGCTCTGTGCCCCCCGTTTCGGTCTTGCTCATCAATTGTCCTCACTTGGTTCAGCCGCGGGAGGTCCCGCGCGCCAGTTCAGCGCGCGCCCCGTCAAAGGCCGCCGCCATCTCCCGCAGCACGTCACCCAGGGGCGCACTGTCCCCCTTGGCGCCGACCCGCGCACTGGGCAGCATCGGGAAGGTCACCAGGGACACCTCCCAAAGCTCCAGTTCCGACAAGAGCCGCTGGCCCTTCGTGTTCTTGCTCGCCCGCAGCGTGCGATAGCCGATCGACAACCCGTCAATCGCCCCCGCCGCGATCAGCGCCGCCGCCTCGCGGCCCTTCGCCACGCTCGACAGGATGCGCCCCCTGACCCAGAGGCCCCGCGCATCTTCGCGGACCTCGTCCCAGACCCCGATGGGCTGGGCCGGATCATGCTGCCACAGCATCTTGATGCTGCGCCCCGCCGCCGCGACCGCCTTCAGACTGGCGGCATAGGCCCCGGCCTCCACCACGTCACCGCCCTGATCGGCATCGCCGAACAGGCTGGCATAGCCGCTGATCTCGGTGCCGCCCTCGACCGCGATGGCCTGCCCGAAGCGGGCAAACTTGCGCTCCAGCCCCGGCAGCCCGCCGGACATATCTTTCCCGTTCCCCGGAACCACCCCGAGGTCGCCTTGATCATGATCCATGACAACTCCTGTGAATTTCAGATGTTCAGGGGGCTACCGCCAGGAACGACTGCACCGCCTGCGCCAGTATCACCGCAACCACCCCATAGACGGTCAGCCACAATCTTCGTTCCATCCGCGCCATCACCCCCTCAAGCTGATCCAGCCGGCGCATCAGGTTCTCCCGATGGATTCGGCTGACTTCCTCATGGGCCTGCAACCGCAGCCCCGGCGCGCAATCGAACCGCTCGAACCCCGGCTCATGCATCGTCAGCCACCGCAGGCAGCCCCAGCAGGCTGCGCTTTTCCGCCTGGCTCAGGAAATCCGCCTGCGCCACCCGCGCCCATTGCGCGTCACGCTCTCCCGCCAGCGCGGGCACCTGGTCCAGATCGGGCTTCAGCTCCAGCACCTCGCCGCTGAACCCGGCCATCCAACCCGCCAGCGCCGCCGTGACCCGCGTGGCCAGCGGCAGCACCGTCAGGCGATAGAACGCCCGGTGCGCCTCCTGGTAATTGGCATAGGTCGCATCCCCCTGGATGCCCAGCAGCATCGGCGGCACCCCATAGGCCAGTGCAATCTCCCGCGCAGCGGCCTCCTTGGTCTTCTGGAACTCCATGTCGCTGGGCGAGAACCCCATCGGCTTCCAGTCCAGCCCGCCTTCCAGCAGCATCGGACGCCCCGCATTACGCGCGCCCTGATGATGGCTCTCCATCTCGCTCACCAGCCGCTCGTACTGGTCCTCGCTCAGCTTGCCCTGCCCTTCGATCCCCTTGTAGACGATGGCCCCCGAAGGGCGCGCCGCATTGTCCAGCAGCGCCTTGGACCAGCGCGAAGCCGCGTTATGCACGTCCATCGCCATCGCGGCGGCCTGCATCGGGGCAAAGCCGTAATGATCGTCCTGCGGATGGAAGTTCCGGATATGACAGATGGGCCTTGCCCCTTCCGCCACCTCGAACCGGTGCCTGGCCCCGCCAACGGCATATTCATAGGCCACCGGCCAGCCATCGGCCCCCGGCACCACCGACATCCGGTCAGAGCGCAAGACATGCAACTCCACCGGCAGGCCCCCGGCACCGCCCACCGCCTCGACATAGCCATTGCCGCTCAGCAGCAGCTGCGCATAAAGCGCCTCCAGCAGCTCCGCCCGGCCCTGCGCCCCGTTGGGCCGCGCCAGCAACGCCGCCAGCGGATGCGCCTCATAGCGCCGCTCGGCATCCTGCACCACCAGCGGCAAGGCCGCCGCCGCCTCCGCAATCAGCTTGACGGAGCGGAACCCGACCGGGTTGGCACAGAACCCGGTGCGCGTCAGGCTCACCGTGTCGCGCGGGCTCCAGGCCGCGCGGCCAGAGGTCTGATAGGCCACCACCGGCCCGGTCGCCGAAGCCTTCTGCTCCGGCACGCCCGCCGCCGCCGTCCCGCGCCGCAGAAAATCAAACACCATACCGTCGCTCCTCATGTCTCTTGCTGCCGGAACCCGTCTCATCCGACGCAGGAACACTTTGCCTCAAACTGATTAAGGTCCCGAAACCCCACCGCCCGGTGGGGTGCGCAACACCCAATTCTTCCTGCCGGAGATACGCAATCGCCCGGCCGCTACAGGCTCCGCACACCGGGTGACCGCCACTTCGCCGCAGGCTCGATCATCAGCTCATGCAGCGCCCAGACCAGCGCATCGACCCGGTCGGGCGAACCGCCACCCTCGAACCCCTGCGCGGTCATCCGGCACATCTGGTCCTCCAGCCTGTCCAGCCCCCTGACATGGCGCACCCGGCCCTGCTCATAAAGCGCTGCAACCGGCTCTGCCCGTGCCACCTTGCCCCGGCTCGCATGTACCGATTTGAGCGGCACCAGCGGGTCGACCCCGCGCAGCACCTCGCCCACCATCTGACCGCCCTGGTTGACCTCCGCCACCAGCCGGTCCGCGCCAAAGCGTTCCATCGCGGTAATCGCCGCCCGCGCCCAGCCCGTCGGCGTCGCCCCCTGCACCGTCGCATCCGCCAGGACATAGGCCCGCCAGTCCTGCACCGGCCCGCGCGTCTGCGCGCCTACCACCACGATCCCGCATTCGTCCGAAGCACTGCCCGATGTTGTCGCCGGGTCCAGCCCCACGACAATCCGGTCCAGTTCCGGCAGCCGCGCCACCTGCGCCGTCTCCAGCATCGCGGTTGTCCACAACGCCCCCTCGGGCTCCGCCAGCAGAACGCCCTCCAGCTCCTGCCGCCCCATGCGCGTGCCCGCATAGCGCGCCATCACCTCGTCAAGGAAGGACTGCGCCAGATGCGCGGCATTGGCCTGTGTCGGCGCATGGGTCGTCACCGTCGAGGGCGAGGCCAGCAGCGCCTTCAACACCCCCACATTGCGCGGCGTGGTGGTGACACAGACCCGCGGGTCCTCGCCCAGCCGCAGCGCAAACTGCAACTGGTCCCAGGTCGCCTGCGCCTTTTTCCACTTGGCCAGCTCATCCACCCAGGCCGCATCGAACTGCGGCCCCCGCAGACCTTCGGGGTCATGCGCCGTATGCACACAGGCCTCGGCCCCGTTGGGCCAGACCAGCCGCTTGCGGCCGGCCTCCCACACCGGCCTGCGGTCCTCGGGCGAACAGGCCAGGATGCCGCTGTCGCCAAAGATCATGACCTCGCGCACCTGCTCGATGGTCTCGCCCACCAGCGCCACCCTGCGGCATTGCCCCGGGTCCAGCGGCATCGGCCCCTCCACCATCGAACGGACCCATTCGGCACCGGCACGGGTCTTGCCCGCCCCCCGCCCGCCCATCACCACCCAGGTCCGCCAGGCGCCTTCGGGCGGCAGCTGATGGTCCATCGCCCAGAACTCGAACAGAAACGGCAGTGCCAGCAGCTCCCCCTCGTCAAGGTCATCAAGAAACTGTTTTTGGAGGTCTGCACCGGCGCAAGCGATCCAGCTTGCACCCGATCTCAAACCGGGCTTTGTCCAGATCGAGGGCATAGGCTCCCCTTGCGATGCCAGCTTGTCTGTTTCTGTTTTCATGAAGATTGTTCTCCGCCTTTGCACATTGCGGGATCAGCCCCTGAATTTCCTTCAGGGCCTGCATCACCGCCTTTCCGTCGATGTCCTCAATGGACTGCGCTTGTGTCGTCAGGTCCTCGATCCGCCGCCGCAGATCCCGGACCGCATTTTGCAGGGCCTCAAAGACCTCTGCGCTATATGCCACGTCTTGCTCCTGGGTCTTGATCGTCATTCAGAGTCAAACCTTTTGCTACAGCGTCCCGCCCTGGACCTGAGACAGATCAAATCGCCAATGTCCCCAGAGCGCGTAGCGCGGCAGGGTATGGGCGGTTCAAGTTTAAGGCGGGGCGCATTAGGGGGCCCTGACCGAACAGACATGAAAAAGGCGGCACCCGGGTCACCCCGGGGCCGCCTGCCATCTGTCCTAGCATGCCTGAATCTATACGTCAGACCGTTCGCAAAGTCAAGTTTTTAAGTGTTAACAACACCTTACACGACAGCGCGCAGCCTCAGTTGCCCCCGGTTGAAGCATTGCCCGCAGCCGCCGCACCGCGTTCCGCCTCGATCTGGCGCCAGCGTGCGACATTCTCGTTATGCGCCTCCAGCGTGGTGGCAAAGGCATGTCCACCGGTGCCATCGGCGACAAAGAACACATAATCGGTCTCATCCGGCTGCGCCGCCGCCATCAGGCTGGCACGGCCCGGATTGGCAATCGGCGTGGGCGGCAACCCGGTGATCACATAGGTGTTCCAGGGCGTCTCCGCACGCAGCTCCGACCGCCGCAGGCCCCGGCCCAGCACACCTTCCCCCTTGGTGATCCCATAGATCACCGTCGGATCGGTCTGCAGCCGCATGTTCTGGTTCAACCGGTTCACAAAGACCGAAGCCACCTGCCCCCGTTCCTCCGGCACACCGGTCTCCTTCTCGACGATGGAGGCCAGGATCAGCAGATCTTCGGGGCTGCCGATGGGCAGATCGGGATCACGCGCTTCCCAGGCAGCGGCAACCAGCACCTCCTGTGCGGCCTCCATCTGCGCCAGGATTGCCGCGCGGTCGTCACCGGGGCGCACCTCATAGCTGTCGGGGGCCAGCGCGCCCTCGGGCGGCACATCCGCAATCTCGCCTTCCAGCAGGTCAATGCCCTTGAGCGCCTCGACCACCTGCCAGCTTGTCACGCCTTCGGCCATGGCCACCCGGAACCGGGTGTCAGGCTTTGCCCTGAGCGTGGTGAAAACCTCCGGCACATCGCCCTCGCCGGGCGTGAACTCCGCACGCTCCACGAAACGATTGGTGGCCGGGTCCAGTTCACGCACCTGTACCGACACGCGGTTCACCCCGATCCGGTAGACCACCTCGGTGCCACAGGTGCTGGCCCCGCCCTTGGTCACCACATCGACGATCTGCGACATCGAGGTGCCGGGCTGCACCAGGAAACTGCCGGCCTTCAACTGGCCCGTCTTCTCCTCGTAATCCGCGCCGATGCGAAAGATCGCGGCAGAGGAGATCGCACCCTGATCGACCAGGCTCTGACTGACCCTGCGCATGTTGGACCCACGCTCGACCTGGAGGCAAATCGCCTGATCCAGCGGCCCCTCAGCCTGATATTGTGACTTTCCCCAAAGAATGACACCGCCCAGCAGGAACAGTCCCACAATCAGGAACGTCACTGCGTTGGACGCAATATGTCGCCACATGAATCAGACCTTTCCGAACAGGACAGAGGCATTTGTCCCGCCGAACCCGAACGAGTTGCTCAGCGCCACCTTGATCTCGCGCTCGACCTTCTTGTTGGGCGCAAGGTCGATGGCGGTTTCCACCGCCGGGTTGTCCAGGTTGATGGTGGGCGGGGCCACCTGATCGCGGATCGCAAGGATCGAGAAGATCGCCTCGATCGCGCCGGCCGCGCCCAGCAGGTGCCCGGTGGCGGATTTGGTCGATGACATCGTCACCTTGCCCGCCGCATCGCCCAGCATCCGCTCGACCGCGCCCAGCTCGATGGTATCGGCCATGGTCGAGGTGCCATGCGCGTTGATATAGTCGATATCACCCGGCTCCAGCCCGGCACCACGCAACGCGCTGCGCATCGAGCGTTCGGCCCCGTCGCCATCCTCCGCCGGTGCGGTGATGTGATAGGCATCGCCCGAAAGCCCGTATCCCAGCACCTCGGCATAGATCTTGGCACCGCGCGCCTTGGCGTGTTCATATTCCTCCAGCACCACGATGCCGGCCCCCTCACCCATCACAAAGCCGTCGCGGTCCGCGTCATAGGGGCGGCTGGCCTTGGTGGGGTCATCGGCGCGCTTGGTGCTCAGCGCCTTGCAGGCGTTGAACCCGGCAATCCCGATTTCGCAGATCGCGGCCTCGGCCCCGCCCGCGATCATCACATCCGCATCACCATGCTGGATCAGCCGCGAGGCGTCGCCAATGGCATGCGCCCCGGTGGAACAGGCGGTCACGACCGAATGGTTCGGGCCCCGGAACCCGTAGCGAATGCTCACCTGTCCGGAAATCAGGTTGATCAGCGCGCCCGGCACAAAGAACGGGCTCACGCGGCGCGGCCCCTTTTCCTTCATCATGATCGCGGTATTGGCGATGGAATTCAGCCCGCCGATGCCGGAGCCGATCAGAACACCCGTCCGCTCAAGGCTCTCGCGGTCTTCGGGCATCCAGCCGGAATCCTCCACCGCCTGCTGCGCCGCCGCCATGCCGAACAGGATAAAGGTATCGACCTTGCGCTGTTCCTTGGGCTCCATGTATTTGCCCGCGTCAAAGGTCCCGTCGGACCCGTCGCCAAGGGGAACTTCGCAGGCATATTGCGTGATCACATTGCTCGCGTCGAAACAGGTGATCGGACCTGCCCCGGATTGCCCCGCCAGAATCCGCGACCAGCTTGCCTCGACCCCATCGGCCAAGGGCGTCACCAGCCCCAATCCTGTCACCACCACTCTGCGCATCATATGCCCCCTCATGTCTTTTACAGGGCTATACCTTGGCCAAGGCCCCGTGTTCAAGAGCCGAGGCTCGGCTCGGCTGGATCAGGCAAATCAGGCGGCAGACGGCTCAGCGCAGGAAAAGCACCAGCAGGACAAGGCCATAGCTTGTTTCAACCACAAAGCAGCCCAGCGTGTTCAGCGACTTCAGCGGCACGCCGTGTTGCAGGCGCCGGATCAGATGCCAGATGCCCTGCGCAAAGATCGTCACGACAATCAGCGCGGGCGAAGTGACAAGCCCCAGCACACCGCCGCAGATCAGGACCGAAGCGATCAGCGTCTCCGGCCCCAGCGGCGCGCGGCGGCCATGGGTCTTGGCCAGATAGGTCAGATTGACGAAAATGGAAAAAGCGGCCGCAATCAGCCAGATATGCGGACCGGCCAGCGGCATTTGCGGCACCATCACCAATGTCAGGTACAGGGCGCAGGCCGAGATAAGCAGATGCTGCTTTTGCCGCAGAAATTCCGAAAATGAGAGCATGAGTGAAAATACCTTGGTTTCCGATAGCTGAAAATCTGCCAGCACCACCGCCGTGCAGCAAGTCAGGCAAACCTTACCCCCTGTGGTGTCCCGTAGCCCCGGCGCGGCTCATACCGGCGGTCCCTTCCGGGTCAGCAGGACCACCGGATCACCGTCCATCTCGGTCTCGCGCATCGGGGTATAGCCCAGAGTCTCGGCAATCCGCAACGACCCTTCGTTGTCGGGCGTGATCAGGCAAACTGTCCGGCCCGCCACCACCCTGTCGAACCAGTCATGCGCCGCCTGCGCCGCCTCAAGCCCAAGGCCGCGCCCCTGTGCCCCGGGTTCCAGCACCCAGCCGGCCTCGGGAAAAGGATCAAAATCATCACCCAACCCCCTGGAACCAAAGAAAAATCCCGTTTGCCCGGACATTTCGGGCTGGCGATGTATCTGGATCGCCCATTGCCCGAAACCCGCGATCTGCCAATGCCCGGCATTGCGCAGAAACGCATCCCATGACCGCGTCTTGGGCCAGGGTTTGCCGGAAATATGGGTCACCACCGCCGGGGTTGCCCAGATCTCCGCGAAACGCGGAAAATCCTCGCGCCGCATCGCGCGCAGCGTCAGCCGGTGGGTATTGATCGTCGGAACATTGCGGGACATGCGGTGAATGACTTTCACTCTTGGGAACTGCCTGAACGCACATTGGCAAATGCCCGTGCTGCTTCGCAACCCCCGCCGCACCGCAGAAACGAAAAACGGCGTCAATCCGCAGAGGATGACGCCGTTCGATGGTTTTCAGCCGCGGCCATGCCGCCGGCCCATGGACTTAGGAAGCTTCCTTGATGAACTTCACCGCGTCGCCGAATGTCTGGATGTTCTCGGCTGCGTCATCGGGAATCTCGATGCCGAACTCTTCTTCGAATGCCATCACCAGTTCAACGGTGTCGAGGCTGTCGGCACCCAGATCGTCGATGAACGACGCATTCTCGGTGACTTTGTCCTCTTCAACACCAAGGTGTTCCACAACGATCTTTTTTACGCGGTCTGCGACGTCGCTCATAATAAGTCCTCATGTCTTCCGGTGGCCGGTATGACCCCCGTTTATACTAGCCTCATGCTGATGTTCAGCGGTTGGCGGATGCCCCGTTTCCGAAGCGGCTCTGACCCTTGTTCGCACAAGGCCCATAGGGCACGCAAGCACCCCCTTTTACGATTCTGCGCCCCCTTTAGCACATGACGCATGACACGCAAATGTTATTACAGCCTCCGGCCATTACCCCAAGACAGGTCACATCGCCAATGTCCCGAGAGCGCTTGGCGCGGCAGGGTATTGGCGATTCAAGGTCATGGCCTGACGCCACAGGCACAGGGTCACAACATGGCCATGCCGCCGTTGACGTGCAAGGTGGTGCCGGTCAGATAAGCGGCCTCCGCGCTGCTGAGATAGACAACCGCGCCCGCGATTTCCGCCGCGGTGCCCATCCGCCCCGCAGGGATCTGCCCCATGATTCCAGACTTCTGGTCGTCGGTCAGCTTGTCGGTCATTGCCGTGGCGATAAAGCCCGGTGCCACCGCGTTCACGGTGATGCCACGGCTTGCGACCTCATAGGCGAGCGATTTGGACATGCCCACCATGCCCGCCTTGGACGCAGCGTAATTCGCCTGGCCGGGGTTGCCGGTGGCCCCCACCACGCTCGAAATATTCACGATCCGGCCCCAGCGCGCCTTCATCATGCCGCGCATGACGCCTTTGCACAGCTTGAAGGTTGCCGTCAGGTTCACATCCAGCACCGACTGCCATTCTTCATCCGACATCCGCATGAACAGGTTGTCGCGGGTGATGCCCGCGTTATTGACCAGAATATCGACCGATCCCATCGCCTCAGCCGCCTGTTTCGGCAGGGCATCCACCGCCGCCAAGTCGCTCAGGTTGCAGGGCAGCACATGCGCCCGCTCGCCCAGTTCCGCCTTCAGCGCCTCCAGCGGCTCGGTCCGCGTGCCGGACAGGCCGACAACCGCCCCCTGCGCGTGCAATTGCCGCGCGATCTCTGCGCCGATGCCCCCGGACGCGCCGGTGATCAGCGCATTTTTCCCTGTCAGATCAAACATATATCTTCCTTTTCGTGGTCAATTCCCGACCGGCTCTGTCAGCAGGCCATAGCGGGCGATCTCGCCCGGTGTCATTTCATGTATCCCGTCCGAGGGGGCGGCAGCCAAGGTAAACCAGTAAAACGCATCGCTGCCCAGCATATCGGCGACATAGCTGCGGGTCATATCGTGTTCCGGCGCGCTGCGCGGATAGCTGCTGCCCTCGCGGTAGCCATTGCGCCAGCTGTGTACCCCCAGGGACGCGCCGCGCGCCATCGTGCGGCGGTTGCCCGCCAGGAAAAGATCCACCCCGCCCGAGTCGACCACGCTGTCCGGCGTCAGATGGGTGTCGATGCCGCGCGCGCGCAGCAGATAACCCATGCGCACGGTCGCCGCCCCATCGACAGAGCCGCTCACCTGCGTCGGCACCAGCGTCCTGACCTGCGGATTCTGCGCCAGAAGCCGCTCGAAATTGGCAGGTGTGCGGCTGGTGATTGTCCCGGCAAGATACAGCCTGTCGCCCTCGACGCGCAGGGTCGTGCCATCGCTGGCGTTCTCGATCGTCGCGCAGGCGGCCAGCGCCAGCAACAGGATCAGGGCAAGGCGCCGGAACATCAGGCGTCTTTCAGCGCGGCCACGTCCTCTGGCGTGCCGACCGCGCGGCAGGTGCTGTCCTTGGCGATGCGGCGGATCATGCCGGACAGGGCCTTGCCTGCGCCGATCTCCCAGAACTCGGTCACGCCCTGGGCGGCCATCCATTCCACCGAAGAGCGCCAGCGCACCCGGCCTGTCACCTGCTCGACCAGCAGTTCGCGGATGCGCCCCGCATCCGTCACGCTGGTCGCCAGCACATTGGCCACCAGCGGCACGGCCGGGTCCTTCATCTCGACCTCGCCCAGGGCGCGGGCCATCTCCTCTGCGGCGGGCTGCATCAGCGCGCAATGGAAAGGCGCAGAGACCGGCAGCGGCAGCGCGCGCTTGGCACCGGCCTCCTTGGCCAGCACCACGGCGCGATCAATCGCCGCCTTGCTGCCCGACAACACGTTCTGGCTGGGGTCGTTTTCATTGGCCAGCTGGCAGACATCGCCCTGTGCGGCCTCTGCCGCCACTTTCTCGGCGGCCTCGGCATCCAGCCCCAGAACCGCCGCCATGGCGCCCTGACCCACCGGCACCGCCGCCTGCATCGCGCGGCCCCGGATACGCAGCAACCGCGCCGTATCAGCCAGCGACAGGGTGCCTGCCGCACAAAGCGCGGAATATTCCCCCAGCGAATGCCCCGCGACAAAGGCCGCGCGGTCCAGGTCGAAACCTTCGGCGCGCATCGCGGCAAGGGCGGCCATCGAGGTCGCCATCAGCGCAGGCTGGGCGTTTTCGGTCAGGGTCAGCGCCTCTGCCTCGCCCTCCCAGATCAGCGCCGAGAGTTTCTCACCCAGCGCGTCGTCCACCGCGTCGAACACCGCCCGCGCCTCCGGGTAACTGTCGGCCAGCGCCTTGCCCATCCCGATGGTCTGTGCGCCCTGCCCTGGAAATACGAATGCGATGCTCATCTTGGCCTCCTCTTTGTTGGCATCGGGTCTAGCCTGCACGGCCAGCCGGAACAAGCCCGCAGCGCATCGCGCATGGCTGCACAGCGGGCCTGCGTCTATTGGCATTGCCCCGGCGGAAACAGCCGGTATCTATGCGCCAAACCCGACCGGAGACCCAGATGCCCCTGACCAACACACAGATCCGCTATGGCGGTGTCGCGAAAACCTTTCACTGGCTGACCGCGCTGCTGATCCTGACCCTGATTGTCCTGGGCCTCGTGGCCGAGGATCTGCCCTATGCCACCGATGCCGAACTTGCACGCAAGGCCTGGCTGTTCTCGCTGCACAAGACCCTTGGCGTGCTGGTCTTTTTCGTCGCCCTCGCCCGTATCCTCTGGGCAGTCAGCCAGCCCAGGCCGGGCCTGCTGAACGCCGACAAGAGGGCAGAGAGTTTTCTGGCCGAGCTGGTGCACTGGCTGCTCTATGGCGCGCTGGTGATCGTGCCGCTGTCGGGCTGGATCGGCCATGCCGCTGCCTCCGGCTTTGCGCCGATCTGGTGGCCGCTGGGGCAAAACCTGCCGCTGGTGCCCAAATCCACCAGCCTGGAACGTCTCGCCGGTGCGGTTCACTTTGTCTCGGGCCGTGTGCTGATCGGGGCGATCCTGCTGCATTTCATCGGCGCACTGAAACATCACGTCATCGACCGCGACAGCACCCTGCGCCGCATGTTGCCGGGCGACGCGCCGATTGGCCCCCTGCCGCAGGCCAGCCACAGCGCCCTACCGGTGGTGGCCGCTGTGGCAATCTGGTGCGCCTCGCTTGGTCTGGCCCTGAGCATGGCGCAGGGCGCGGATGGGGCGCTCCCCAATGGTCCGGCCCTGAGCGAAGTCACCTCTGACTGGCAGGTGCAGGAGGGCACGATCGCGCTGCGCGTGACCCAGTTCGGATCCGAGGTCGAAGGCCGTTTCGACGACTGGACCGCCGCGATTTCCTTTGACGATGCGCAGCCGACCGGTGTTGTGGGCGATGTCACCGCCACCATTTCCATCCCCTCGCTGACGCTGGGGTCGGTCACCAAACAGGCATTGGGCGCGGATTTCTTTGCCGCCGAGAGCTTTCCCACCGCCACCTTCAGCGGCGAGATCCGTCATGCCAGCGACGGGTACGAAGCCCTGGGCACCCTGACCATCAAGGACAGGTCAGTGCCGCTGACCCTGCCCTTCCTGCTGTCGATCCGGGACAACGCCGCCGAGATGCGGGCGGA
Source organism: Sulfitobacter sp. PR48 (assembly GCF_028807335.1). NCBI lineage: Bacteria > Pseudomonadati > Pseudomonadota > Alphaproteobacteria > Rhodobacterales > Roseobacteraceae > Sulfitobacter > Sulfitobacter sp. PR48. Next base: position 104,628 of record NZ_JARAMM010000008.1, read on the forward strand.
TGTGACCCTGGACCGGCGCGATTTTGGCATCGGTGACAACATGCCCAAGGAGGACAGCCTGGCCTTTGCGGTCGATGTCGCGATCCGGCTGACCGCGACCCGCAAGCAGGCAGGCACCGAATAGCAGCCTTCCAGATGCAAAAAGGCCGGGAACAATCCCCGGCCTGAGGTTGCTGAAAACGCACGTTCCTGCACCCGCCCCCCCGAAACAACGAAATCGTTCTTCCACGACGCCAGCCACAACCCTTGGCGCGGGCTGAAAGCCCGGGCCGCGCCCGACCCTCCCCCCGGGAGGGCGCTTTTGGTGACTTCTCGTATCACACTGACAACATTGATATTTGTAAGGGAAGCGCTCCGAATGCGCGTCTCAATGCGCCCTCCCAGGCTCGGGCGCGGCCCTTCGTTCGACAACGTAACGCAGAGCGCAGAAGAACGATTAGCCTCAGGCGGCAGTCGTTTCCGGGTTTGTCAACAGTCTGAGGCCGGGGACAATCCCCGGCCTTTCGCTTGTTCCGTTCAGGACGATCAGTCGGCTTTCATCGCCTCGACCGAGATGTTCACCTGAACCTCGTCGCTGACATAGGGCGCAAAGGCACCAAGGTCGAAGTCGGACCGCACGATGGTGGTGGTCGCATCGAAACCGGCCCAGGGTTTGCCCTCTTGCGGGTGGTCGCCAAGCTGGTTCAGCTTCGCATCCAGCACCACGGATTTGGTCACGTCGTTCATGGTCAGATCGCCGGTGATCAGGGCCGTATCCTCGCCGGTGACCTCGATCCCGGTTGAGGTAAAGGTGATCATGTCACCCTCTTCCGCACCGAAAAAGTCATCCGCCATGAAATGGTTCTTGCGCTGTTCCCAACCGGTGAACATCGACATGACCGGCATGGACACGGTGACGGAAGACGCCGCAGGGTCTTCCTGATCGAACATGATCTCACCCTCGAAGCCCGAGAAGATGCCGTAGGTTGTCGAAAAGCCGAGGTGTTCATAGCTGAACACGACCTGCGAGTGGCTGGGGTCCAGCGTGTATTTTTCCGCCTTGGTCGCCGTGTCGGCCGCCATTGCACCGGTCGCGCCAAGGGCCAGAGCCGCGGCAAAAATCATATGCTTCATGTGGTACTCCTGGGAGGATGTTGGTTGATCGTAGTGGCAGCAGATGTGCGGCTTGCCACGACGGAATCAATTCAACATGTCCTCACAGAGACTGCGCGCCAGCAAACAATTGCCTTCTGCGAACCCTTCCGGGCTGCGCATCTGCTGTCAGCGCATCAGGCGAGTTTGCCCGCGTCGCGCAGGCCGTTGATCAGGCTGTTGCGCAGGGATGTATCCGTCAGCGTCGCGACGGCCAGCAGGACGCCCTGCGCATCCCACAAACGGACAACCGGACCGCTGACCTCGGCCGCGCCAAGATCGGCAAAGCTGCTGCGCGTCAGCACCTCCCGCACGCCATAACCGTCGGGCCGGACCAGGCTGACGGTGCGGCGGATCGTGTCGATTTCGATTTCGGGCGCCCCGGGCTTGCTGCTGGCCAGCATCATGCCCAGTCCCGCCAGTGCCGCCGCCACGGAAAGCAGCAGCCGGAACAACATCACTTCCGCCTCGGCGGTGCCGGGTGCAAGCCAGATCACGAAAGCTGCCAGAAACAGCCCCGCACCACAGATCCGCTGCAATGTGCGGGCCAGCATCCGGCCCCCGTCCACCATGGATACCGGTTCACGCGTGATTGCGCCGCCTTTGGTAAAATCCGCTGCTGCCGTCATCTGCCCAATCCTTTATTTGGTTGGCCTTTATTTGGTTGGCCTTTGTTTGGTTGATGTGATGCTGCAAAAGGAATTGGACCAAAGCTGGGCGAAGCCGCGGCACGGATCGGACCTTGTTGAGACCGCTGGGCAGAACCGGCATTGCCGTCATGCATTTCCAATGCCGGATCAGCCCTTCAGGACAGGGTGGAAGGGTCCGGTGAGGCGGACAAAACTGCCGTCGATCACTGGCACCCAGGCCCGGAACAAGCCGAAGGCGCCGGGCCATCGCCTGCCCGCCCGTCGCACCGAAGGTGCCCCGATCAAACCGCAGCTTCGGCGACTGGCAACCGCGACACTCCCCGATTTGCCATTGCGACAAAGGATTTCCTGCGCTAATCCTGCCGCAGGTCCGGCCACCTGCTGCTCGCAGACGCAAGTCACGGTGAAGGTCGTGTAACATCTCTGACCTCACATGCACTTCGCAGGTCGGCAAGGCGAGCACCCTCCCCCATGTGAAGCAGCTTGCGAGGACCACAATGTCGAACCCTGCTCCAAATCCATTTGTCCACGGTGCCCTTGGCCCGATCTTTGCCCGAACCGCCCTGCCCATCATCTTTGTCATGGGGATGAACGGTTTGCTGGCTGTCGTGGACGCCATTTTCCTCGGCCGCTACGTCGGCGCGGACGCGCTGAGCGCCGTGACCCTGGTGTTTCCGCTTTATATGGTGATCGTCGCGCTGGCGACGCTGGTCTCCAACGGCATGTCCAGCATCCTTGCCCGCAACCTGGGCGCCGGAGACCGGGCCGGGGCGGCGCGAGTTTTTACCGGCGCCCATGGGCTCGCCCTGCTGATGAGCGGGGTGCTGATGCTGCTCTACCTGCTGTTCGGCGGGGTCGTGACCCTGGCGCTGGCCTCCGGGTCCGGGGTGCTGGCGGCCATGGGGCAGACCTATCTTGGCATCACGGTGTTCATGTCGCCGCTGTTCTTTGTCCTTGCGGTCAATTCCGACGCCCTGCGCAACGAGGGGCGCGTCGGCTTCATGGCTGCGATGAGCCTGCTGGTGTCGCTGTCGAACATCGGGTTCAACTACATCCTGATCGCCCTTCTGGGCCTGGGCGTGGCCGGCTCCGCCCTTGGCACGGCGCTGGCGCAGATGCTGGCGCTGGTCATCATCATCGCCTTCCGCAGCTTCGGGCGTACCGAGCTGCGCCCCGGTCTGCTGCTGCGCATCCCGCTCAACGCCTGCTGGGGGCGCATTCTGGCGCTGGGGGCACCGCAAAGCCTGAATTTCATCGGCCTCTCGCTCAGCTCCGCTGCGGTGATCGTGGTGCTGCAACTGGTGAACACGCCGCTTTATGAAACAACTGTCGCGGCCTTCGGCATCCTGACCCGCGTGATGACCTTTGCCTTTCTGCCGCTGCTCGGGCTGACCCACGCGCTGCAAACCATCGTCGGCAACAACTATGGCGCGCGGGCATGGGCACGTTCCGACACCGGGCTGCGGATCGGGCTTGGCACCGCATTTGTCTATTGCGCGGCAATGCAGGCGGTCTTTGTCACCATGCCGCAGAGCATCGCGGGCCTTTTTGTCACCGAACCGGGGGTCATCGCCGAATTCGCGCGCATCCTGCCGGTGAACACCGCGATGTTCTGGCTGGCCGGGCCGCTGATCGTCATTGCCTCCTATTTCCAGGCCATCGGCAATGCCAGCCGCGCCGCCCTTCTGGGGCTGACCAAAAGCTATGCTTTCGGCCTGCCGCTGACATTCTGCCTGCCGCTGATGCTGGGGGAGCCGGGGATCTGGCTGGCCGGGCCATTGGCGGAATGCATGATGGCGCTGCTGACCTTTGTGGTGCTGCAGCAGAGTGTTTCGGCGCTTGGCCTGCGCCGGGGGCTGTTCGCGGCGGGGCGCGGTCCGCAGCCCGGCTGACGTGAAAAACGGCGCGGGGCGCTTGCCCTGCGCCGCAAACCGTGTATATCGGCCTTTCCTTTGCACATCTGTTGAACCGCGCAGTCTCTCGTGGTGGGGCCGCAAGGGATACCGCCCCGCCTATGAAATGCGCCTTGATATAAATAGGAGACCGCATGCCGCTATATGAGCATGTCATGATTGCGCGTCAGGATCTGTCCAACACGCAAGCCGAAGGCCTTATCGAACATTTTGGCACCGTCCTGTCCGACAACGGCGGGAAACTCGTGGATAGCGAGTACTGGGGCGTCAAGACGATGGCCTACAAGATCAACAAGAACCGCAAGGGCCACTACGCCTTCCTGCGTTCGGATGCACCTGCACCGGCCGTTCAGGAAATGGAACGCCTGATGCGCCTGCACGACGACGTGATGCGCGTTCTGACCATCAAGGTCGACACCCACGCCGAGCTGCCCTCCGTGCAGATGCAGAAACGCGACGAGCGCCCCGAGCGCCGTGAGCGCCGTTGATCATCAGCTTGAAGAAAAGGACATAAACCATGGCTGCAAAACCATTTTTCCGCCGTCGCAAGGTCTGCCCCTTCTCGGGCGACAACGCACCTGCGATCGACTACAAGGACACACGTCTGCTGCAACGCTACATCTCCGAGCGTGGCAAGATCGTCCCCTCCCGCATCACCGCAGTTTCTGCGAAAAAGCAGCGTGAACTGGCCCGTGCCATCAAACGTGCCCGCTTCCTCGCCCTGCTGCCCTACGCCGTCAAGTAAGGAGAAAGCACATGCAAGTTATCCTTCTGGAACGTGTCGCCAAACTGGGTCAGATGGGCGAAGTCGTGGACGTAAAGCCCGGCTTTGCACGCAACTACCTGCTGCCGCAGGGCAAGGCGCTGTCGGCCTCCAAGGCCAACGTCGAAGCCTTCGAGGCGCGCAAGTCGCAGCTTGAAGCCGAGAACCTGGAAACCAAGAAAGAAGCCGACAAGATGGCGGACAAGCTGAACGGTCAGCAGTTCGTCGTGATTCGCTCCGCTTCCGACGCGGGCGCGCTTTACGGTTCCGTCACCACCCGTGACGCAGCCGATGCCGCGACCGAAGGCGGGTTCACCATCGACCGCAAGCAGGTCGTGCTGAGCGCCCCGATCAAGGAACTGGGCCTGCACGACGTGCTGATCGTCCTGCACCCCGAAGTCGAAGCGACCATTCAACTGAACGTGGCCCGTTCGGTCGAAGAAGCCGAGCTTCAGGCATCCGGCAAATCCATCCAGGAACTGGCAGCCGAAGAAGAAGCGGCCGCCGAGTTCGAAATCCAGGAGCTGTTCGACGATATCGGCGCAGCGCAGCTGGACGACATGGACATCGACACAGGCAATGATGCCGGCGAAGAAGCCGCATCTGGCGATCAGGAAGACACCGCAGGCCGCGGCTGAACCTTTCCTGACTGACATTGAAACGCCGCGCGGAAGGGTCCGCGCGGCGTTTTTGTTTCCGGCATCCGGTGTCGGGTAGAATCGACGTTTCTGTCACATTGCAAGCCCGCCTCAACAAGCCGCGCGCATGGCGGAGGCCGGGCGGGTGCATTGTGTACCAGTCACTGCAAAATCGGGGCAGCAGCAAACGCCGCACAAGCACCTTCCGACACCATGCAACAGCTGGTCCTCACCCCGGCGCGGCCCCCATCTCTCCGGCCAGGAAGGGCTCGGGGCTGGCGACCTCTTCCAGCTTGCCACGGCGAATCCACCAGAACCGGGTCCCCACCTGACGCAGAAAGCTGCGGTCATGGCTGACCAGCAGGCAGGAGGCGCCATGGGCAATCAACTCCTGCTCCAGCGCCTCCTGCCCTTCGATGTCCAGATGGTTCGTCGGCTCATCCAGCAGGTAGAAATTCGGGTTCTTCAGCCGCAGCACCAGCATCGCCAGCCGCGCCTTCTGCCCGCCCGAAAGCGCGCCGATCTTCCTGTCCTGCATGCCGATCTCCACCCCCGCCCCGGCCAGCACCCCGCGGGCGCGCTGGTCGCCGATGTCGAAAGCCCCGGTGATGGCCGTCATCGGGGTGTCATGGTCCGAAAGCTGGCTCAGATGCTGGTCCGAAATGGCCGGCACAACCGAGGGCGCGCATTTCACCGGGCCCTCGGCATCTGTCAGCGCCTGCGCGATCAGCATGACCAGACGGGTCTTGCCGGTGCCATTGGCCCCCAGCAGCACAACCCGGTCACCGGGCAGGATCCACTTCTGCCCGGTCCGGTACAACAGATCGCCGCCCGGCGTTTCAACCGGCACATCATCCAGTGTTATCAGCGCCTTGGCATGGGTTCCGCTGTTGGTGAGCCTGATCTCTCCCGCGCTGCGCTCCTGATGCGCGGGCCTGGCCGCCGCCTCCATCTGTGCGGCCCTTTCGTTCAGCTGCCGGGTCTTGACCACCAGCAGGTCGGAACCGGAGTTGATCCCGATGTTCTTGAGCTTGGCCGCCTGCCTGCGCAATTGCTGCGCCTTGTTGAGGTCATTTGCAAAGCGCCGCTCGTCGGCGGAATCGGCCTCGTCCAGCGCCCCCCGCGCGGCGCTATAGGGCAGCTGGAACACCCGGGAGCGTTCTGCCCGCAGGAACAGGGTGCGGTTGGTGGTCTCGTCCAGAAACGCCCGGTCATGGGATGTGGTCACGACCGCGACATCACGGGGCAAAGCTGTCAGCCAATCCTGCAACAGCCCGATCCGCTGCAGGTCCAGATGGTTGGTCGGCTCGTCCAGCAACAGCACATCCGGTTCGGTGATCCAGACCGAAGCCAGCATCGCGGTGCGTTGCCAGCCACCGCTGAGCGCGCCCAGCTCCTTGTGCTGAATGTCATATGGCACCTTGAGATCGTCCAGCACCACATCGACCCGCCAGCCCTCGTATTCGGCCTGTTCCGCCGGAAGCGCCGCAAGCACCCGGTCATAGAGCGTCTGGCCAAGTGCCGCCTCCGGCAGGTTCTGCGCGACATGGCCGGCGCGCAACCCCCGCGCGCGGGTGATCTCGCCGGTCGTGGGGTCCAGCTCACCGGCCAGGCATTGCAACAGGGTGGTCTTGCCGCGCCCGTTGGCGGCCACCAGACCGATGCGGTCGCCCCTGGTGATGTTCAGGCTCAGGTCAGAAAACAGCGATGCGCCAAGGGTGACGCCCAAAGCGTTGATATTGATGATGGTCATGGGATTCTCTGGTCAAACAAAGGGGTGCCGCAACGCGGCCATGGGCAGGCAGTTCGACGTGTCGTCTCTGACCAGCCCTGCAAACGGATTTACAGGGCGTAGCGGGGACCATGCTGAAGTCGGCGGATGATACGCATGTTCAGCTTGTGCCCTCCCCTTGTGCGTGTTGACCGATGCCGGAAGTCTAGAAAATCCGGATCCGAAGTGCAAGTTTCGGGGGTGTTCGGGCCAGCCTGCTGGCCGGCCCGGCCTCCCGCAGGCATGGGCACATCCGGCCTCATCCCCCTGCATTACAGGCCCATTGGGCCGATTCCCGCGCATCCCTCTGCGACTTCCCGCGCATCGCGGCGCTGCACCCTTGCCAGAAAGTCCGCTGCCGGTAGTTTCTGCGCAGTTGCCACAATCGCGAATCCGTACAATGTTTCATCACACCCGTCGCGCCGCGCTGGCCTTGCTTTGCGCCGCTGCCGTCTCTGCCTGTGCCGCCGCGCCAGAGGTCAAACCCGCCCCGCGGCTTGCCATTCCGCTGCACCCCAACGAGACTCCGGAGCTGCGGCAAAAGATCAACTATTGGGCCGATCATTACGAGCTGCCGCGCCCGCTGGTGCACAAGCTGGCGATCCGCGAAAGCACCCACAATCCCAAGGCGCGCAATGGCCCCTACTACGGGTTGTTGCAGATCCTGCCCGCCACCGCACGGTCGATGGGCTTCCAGGGCGCGCCCTCCGAGTTGCTGGATGCCGATACCAATCTTGAATATGCGCTGAAATACCTGCGCGGGGCATGGTTGCTCTCGGACGGTGACCAGAGCACCGCCATCAAATGGTACGCGCGCGGCTATTACTACGAGGCCAAGCGCCGCGGCATGCTGGTCGAGACCGGGCTGCGCAGCGGCTGATCCCTGCCCGCGCCGGACGATATTATCATCCACCTCTTGAAGCCAGCACCAGCCGCCATGATCTAGGCGTTACCGGGTGGCGCAGTGATCGGCATCGTGTCTGTTCCGGTCTTTCCGGGACACCCAAATGATTGATCTTGCGCTTATCGTGATCGGCTTTGCCGGTCTGCTGGTCGGTGGCAACTGGCTGGTGGACGGGGCCGTGGGCCTTGCCACGCGCTGGGGTGTATCCCCGCTGGTGATCGGGCTGACGCTGGTGGGTTTCGGCACCTCGATGCCGGAACTGGTGACATCGGTGCAGGCCGCCCTTGCAGGCTCTCCCGGCATTGCGATCGGCAATGTGGTGGGCAGCAATATCGCCAATATCCTGCTGATCCTGGGGCTGACCTGCGCGCTCAGCCCGATGGTGGTGGCCAGGGCAACGCTGCAGCGCGACGGGCTGGTCATGCTGGGGGCCACAGGTGCCGCACTTGTGCTGGTGCTCTGGGGCAGCATCACCCGACCCATGGGGCTGCTGCTGGTGGCCGGTCTGGCGCTTTACCTTGTCAGCGCCCTGCGGCGCGGTGAGGATAACCTGGACTGCATCAGTGACACACCCGCTGCGCCGCTCTGGCGCGCGTCGCTCGGGGTGCTGGGCGGTCTGATCGTGACGATCCTCGCGGCACGCGCCCTGGTGAGTGGCGCGGTTGCCGTGGCCGCCTCCTGGGGGGTGTCAGAGGCCTTGATCGGGGTGACCATCGTGGCGGTCGGCACCTCCCTGCCGGAACTGGTGACCTCGATTGTCGCCGCACGCAAGGGTCAGGCCGAGATGGCCTTTGGCAATATCATCGGCAGCAACATCTTCAACGTGCTGGGAATTCTCGGCGTCACCGCACTTGTGCGCCCGATGCAGGTGCCTGCGCAATTCGTCACACTGGACATCTGGGTGATGACAGCGGCCGCACTGGCGGTTCTGGTCATGGGGGCAACGGGCCGGCGGATCAGCCGGGGCGAAGGGGCGGCGCTGCTTGCGGGTTACACCGCCTATACCGGGTTTCTCATCTTTGGCTGACGGTCAGTCAAACCCGACAAACCGGGCAACCTCATCCACCCCGCGCCGCCGGGAGCGCACCGCATTGGCGGAAAAACTGTCATCGGGCCAGCCCATGGCGACACAGGTCAGGATCACCTGATCCTCCGGGATCTTCGCATGTTCGCGCACCACGGGCGATTGCATGATGCCCTGCCCGTTGATCACGGTGCCAAGGCCCCTGCTCCATGCCGCCAGCACCAGACCATAGGTCACCGCCCCCAGATCGAAATGGGCGATTGTGCCTTTCTCGGTCAGGCTCTTGTCAAAGCAGACCACAATCGACACCGGCGCGTCAAACTGGCGAAAGCCGCGCATGACCCAGTCCTGCCGCCTTGCCTTGTCGTCGCGCTCGATCCCCATGGCCCCGAAAAGCTGTTTGGCGATCTCCACCTGGCGGTCGCGGTGGACGCCTTCATAGGCGCCATGGTCATTGATCTCGCGCTGGGGCGGGACGCCGCCCAGCATGCGGCTGGAATTGCCCTCCCGCACCTTCTCCAGCGGATCGCCGGTCAGCACATGCAGATGCCAGGGCTGGGTGTTCATCGAGGAGGGCGCGCGCATTGCCAGGGCAATGATCTCTTCCAGAAGGGCGCGCGGCACGGGGTCATTGGTGAACCCACGGATGCTGCGCCGTTCCAGCATGGCCTGATCCAGTTCCATCGCGATGTCCCTCCTGCGCCTCCGCGCCAGGATGCACCAAGGCTGCTGCGGGGACAATCGGCGCTGGCGGTAACGTGGCGGCACAGGGGCCGAAACGCAAAACGGCCGGCCTGCATGTTACCGCGGCCGCCCACCGGAGTTTTCAAAAACTCCGAACCGTTTTCTTCGAAGAAAACCGCGCTTTCACCCGGCATGCACCCCTTGCCACCCGCCGGAGTTTTCAAAAACTCCGGGTCGATTTTTTCGAAAAAATCGCCCCCAAACGCAAAAGGCCGTGCCCAACGGACACGGCCCTGCAAGCGTCGGCAGAGACGCGGTTTATTCGTCTTCCAGCGCCTCGACAGCCTTCTGAAGGTCCTCTTTGGACACTTCTTTTTCTGTCACTTTCGCCTGTTCGGCGATGTGATCGATCACCTTGTCCTCGAACAGCGGCGCGCGCAGCTGCTGCTGCATCTGCTGGTTCTGCTGCACGAATTCAAAGAACTGACGCTCCTGGCCCGGATACTGGCGTGCCTGGTTCATGATCGACTGGGTCATCTCGGCGTCCGAGACTTCGACCTCGGCCTTCTGACCGATCTCTGCCAGCAGCAGGCCCAGACGCACCCGGCGTTCCGCCAGCGTCTTGTGCTCATCCGTGGTTTCGATCTCGGGGTGGTCGTGGCCCTGCACGTCCGGGTTGTCCTCGTGCCACAGCTGATGCGCGATCTGGCCCGCTTCGGCTTCCACCAGCGAGGGCGGCAGATCAAAGCTCACCAGCTTGTCCAGCGCATCGAGCAGGCCGCGCTTCATGACCGCACGGGAAGCACCGGCATATTCCGCTTCCAGTCGTTCCGCGATCTGCTTTTTCAGACCTTCCAGATCCTCGGAACCGAATTTGGTCGCCAGTTCGTCGTTGATCTCTGCGGCGACGGGTTCCTTGACCTCCTTGATGGTGCAGTCAAAGGTCGCTTCCTTGCCCTTGAGATGCTCGGCCTGGTAGTCGTCGGGGAAATTGACGGTGACCGCCTTTTCCTCGCCGGCCTTCACGCCCACCAGCTGGTCTTCAAAGCCGGGGATGAAGGAGTTGGAGCCCAGCACCAGCGGATAATCCTCGGCAGAGCCGCCTTCAAAGGCTTCTCCGTCGACCTTGCCGACGAAGTCGATGACAACCTGGTCACCGTCCTTGGCCTTGGAGCCTTTCTTGCGGGCTTTGAAATCCTGCGCGGTTTCGGCCAGGTTCTTCAGCGCCTCGTCGATGGCGGCGTCGTCGGCCTTGACCACCAGCTTTTCCAGCTCGATCTGGGACATGTCGATCTCGGGGATCTCGGGCAGCGCCTCATAGGTCATGGTAACCTCGACGTCGTCGCCTTCTTTCCAGTCTTCGTTGGTCATCTTGACTTCTGGCTGCATCGCGGGGCGGTCGCCGGATTTCTCAAAATGCTCGTTCATCGCGCCGTCGATGCTTTCCTGCATCGCTTCGCCCATCACGCGCTGGCCAAACTGCTTTTTCAGCAGCGCCATCGGCACCTTGCCCTTGCGAAAACCCTTCATCTCAACGTCAGGCTGCGCCTCGGCCAGTTTCTCGTTCACCTTGGCGTCCAGTTCAGCCGCCGTCAGCGTGATGGCATAGCCGCGTTTCAGACCGTCGTTCAGCGTCTCGTTGACCTGCATGTGTGCTCCATAGAATAAGGCCGCGCCGAATGGGGCGCGGGCGAAAATTTCTGCCCTTCTATTGAGCAGGGCGCTGGGGTGCAAGGGGATTTGGGGCGCTGAGTCTAGTCCTGGGTATAAAGCAGGACAAGCGCATCGGCTTCTTGTAGCACAACTTCACTTTGCCGGGCGGCGTCACGCAGGATTTCTTCGGTGATCTCACCACCTCCCACAACCTCCTCCAGCATCTGTTTCATCGGCTTCCAACTTTTTTTCACGGCACGTAGCTGACCGCGCTGCTTAGGCTTCGGCTTGCCGCCCAACGCGCCGTCCTTGCCGCCCCTGAACAGCCGGTGTAGCGCCGTGTCAAAGACATCGACTGTATCTGCCAGAGCTTCGCGTACATCCGCGCCCCCGATGCCGATCGACAGGAAACAAAGCTCCTTGACCATTTTCTGGCTCAGCATGCCCTGCCGGCCCGCAAGCACAATTGCCGCAGCGATCCCGGGATCAATCTGCGCGGTGCCGTAATGCGCCTCCATCAATTCCATGGTTGCATTCATTTCAGTCAAGGCCGGAACATTGCGGCTGACCATCAACCAGACAACAACTGTGTGCAGGTCACCCGCTGCGATTTGCCTTACCGACGCGGTCAGCCCCGAAGAAAGAGCCGCAGTGCGCGCCAGCCCCGCACGGACGTCAGGATAGGTTTCTTTCAGCACGCCCTGTTCGGCATTGCCCTCGGCAAGACTGACAAGCATCTCGTCAAAACTGGTTGCGGCATCATGCGCGCGGCGCGCTTCGACCTCCGCGTCGACCGACACCATCGACAGACAGGCGCTTTTGGCCATCCGCTGGCTTAACATGCGCTGTCGTGCGGCCAGGCTGATCCTGTTGCGGGCATTTTGCGCGGCATCGACCTCGGCCCAGGCTTGCTGGCCATAACCCGCGCCGCATAATCCCGCCAAGACCAGCGCCACGGTCAAAAATGACCGCGACACTGCTGATATAATGTACGTCATGCGGCCATCCTGATGAACTTGCTCGGCCCGAATTAATCACGCCGGCGTAAAAAGTTCCTGAATGGCCGCCCGCCGGCTCACATGCCCAGCGCTTCCTTGTACATTTCCAGCACCGCTTCCTCTTCGGCAATGTCGTCCTTGTCGCGCTTGCGCAGGGCAATCACCTTGCGCATCACCTTGGTGTCATAGCCGCGCGCCTTGGCCTCGGCCATGACTTCCTTCTGCTGCTCGGCCAGGTCCTTTTTCTCGGCGTCCAGCCGTTCGATCCGTTCGATGAACTGGCGCAGTTCATTGGCGGTCACGCGGTAGGTCGCATCGCCCACTGTATCGACAACTTCGGGGTTGGTGCCTGTATCGCTCATTGCGTTCTCCTGCGCTTGGTGTTGGTCGGCACTGACTACAAGCGCGCCGCGCGCCCTGCAAGACGCACTTGATCCGGTCCCCTCTTTGGCGTAGCGGAGGCGCCATGGAAACAAGTGCGACCAACATACTGGACATCGTGATCTGGACCGGGGCGGCGATTTCGCTGCTGGGGCTGGTCGGGCTGATCTGGTGCATCATCAGCGTGTCACGCGCCAAACGCGCCAGGCTGGACGATGAGGCGATGCGCCAGGTGCTGAAATCCGCGATCCCGCTGAACCTGGGCGCGCTGTTTCTCTCCGTGATCGGCCTGATGATGGTGATCGTCGGCATCTTTCTGGGCTAGTTCCGGACCCGAAACGCATCGCATCGCTGGACAGAAGGCAACGGTCTGCGTAAATCATCCCATGGACATTCGACAACTCACCCCCCGCTATTTCGTGGCCCCCCAGATCGATCCGTCGGACATGGAGGCCATTCGCGCTGCGGGCATCACCCGCATCCTGTGCAACCGCCCGGATGCCGAGGTGCCGCCCAGCCACCAGGCCGCCGCCATCCGGGCCGCCGCCGAAGCGGCCGGCATCGGCTTTGCGCTGCAACCGCTGACCCATCAGACCATGGTGCCGGAAGTGATCGGGCAAAACCGCGCGCTGGGGGCAGACACGGATGATGTGGTGCTGGCCTATTGCGCCTCCGGCACACGGTCCACCATCGCCTGGGCGCTGGGTCAGGCCGGGCAGATGCCGGCGGAGGAGATCGTTGCCGCCGCCCGCGCGGGTGGCTATGACATCTCCAACATCCGGCCGGCGCTGGACGCCCCTTTCACCTGATCGTTCAGCCTGCCTTGCGCTCTGACAGGTCGGGCAGATCGTCCAGCTCTGGCAGGTCGTCCAGGTCAGGCAGGTCGTCAAGCCCGGGCAGCCCGTCAAGTTCGGGCAGGTCACTCATGTCTGACAGATCCAGTTCCGGCAGATCCGACAAATCCGGCAGGTCGGGCATGGCATCGGCGCCTGCGGGGCTCACATCCAAAGCCTGCATCTCCGGCGGCTCCGACGCTGGCATGCCCGCCTGCGGCAGCGGTTCAGGCTCGCGCTGATCCAGCTCCGCCCGGTCGCTGGCGCGGCGGCGGGGGGTCTGCGCCGCCGGTTTGGCCGGCACGATCCGCAGCGCACGGCATCCGTCCAGCTGCCCCAGCATACCGCGCGCCAGCGTGCCGCCACCGGGCCTGAGCACCTCTGCCCGGTCAAAGCGCGCCCCGTTCAGGTCAAGCAGATCGCCCACCTGCAACCGGCCCAGCTTTGCCAGCGGCATGCGCAGCCGCGCCAGCGCAATGTCCAGCGCAACATCCAGCGCCAGCACCGATTCCGACAATGTGGCGGGGCGCTGTTCAGCCCTGCTGGCAGCCTCCTGCCCCTCCTGCGCCGTGGGGTGCTGTGCCGTGGCATCATCCGGTTCCGGCATGCAGAACAGGATCTGGCCCTGCCGCAGGCCGCCCGCAATATCCACGGTCAGGGTGATCAGGCGGTAGGCCTGTGCCTCAAGCGCCAGGGACAGCAGGCGCGGCGTATCGACCCGGCTGCCAAAGGCATATCCCGCCAGCAGCCGCTTGTCCGTGGGCGCGTCGGGCAGCGCCGCCGCCCGGCTGATCAGCGCATTCACGAAAGGGGCGGTGATGGCCGCATCGGTATCCGTCATCGGGCGCGGATCGCCCCCGGCATCGGGCAATACCTGCGCCATGGTCTGCTGCTGGATCAGCGCGCCGACCAGCAAAGGGTCCAGCGCCGCCGCCGCGGGCCGCCCATCGGGGCCATCAAGCAGGATCAACAGGTGCTGCGCGTCAAAGTGATCCTGCACCTCATCACCCGAAACCTCTGCCACCCGGATGGCAAGGGCGGCCAGCGCCAGATCAAATAGCTCATCCGCCACCTTCGCCAGGCCAAGGCGCAGGGATTTGGCCAAAGTCATCGCGCGGGCCTGATGGCTGGCGCGCCCCCGGTCGGTCTTGCGCCGCAGAACGGAGCCTTCCCCAGGGTCTGAATTTTGTCGAGCTTGCCCCATGGCCACCCTTCATGCGCGCATCATTGCCACAGCCTTAACGCCAAACCGGTTACCAAGCCCTTTAACAGGCCGCTGAAAAACGAGTGTGTATGCGATTTTCCAAGCCGCAACTGGGAACTTGTTCGTCGATGCGGTCGCCACAACGCTTGGCGCGGGCTGAAAGCCCGGGCCGCGCCCGACCCTCCCCACGGGAGGGCGCTTTTGCAACGTCACGCAAATCATTGACAGCACAGAGTATTTGCAGCGCGGCACTCTGTTCAAACGTCTGGAACGCGCCCTCCCAGTGTCGGGCGCGTCCCTCTGTGATCCGAACAAACGCCTTTGCAAGGAACAATTTCCCTCCCCAACGACAATACCCGGCGTTTTTCAGCAGCCCTTTAAGACACCGCCGTCTTGCCCGGATTTCCGGTTTCCTGCACCAGAACGCTCTGCGGCAGGCTGACCCTGAAGGCGGTTCCGCTTTCGATCGGCAGATAGATCACCTGCCCGCCGAGCCGCGACATGATCTCCTGGCAGATGGCAAGGCCAAGGCCCACGCCCTCGGCCTCTTCCCCGCTGATCCGAAAGAACTTTTCGAAGATGACCGATTGCACGTCCGCGTCGATCCCGCTGCCGTTGTCGACAAAGTCGATCCACAGGCCCCCGGCATGGCGGCTGGTACGGATGGTCAGTGCAGGTTCTGCCGCATCGCAGTATTTGCGCGCGTTGGAGACAAGGTTGATGAAGACCTGCACCAGACGGTCGATATCGGTGTGCAGCACGATATCGGGCGCTTCGGTTTCACGCCGCACCGCCAGCGCAGGCCCTGCCCCGGCCAGCGCCGTTGTCACCGCGCGGTCCATGATGTCGCTCAGCCTGTCCTGCCCCATGCGCAGGGTCACCTGCCCGTTTTCCAGCACCGACAGGTCCAGAAGTTCGTCCAGCAGACGGGTCAGGCGCAGGGTCTCCGAATGGATGATGGAGGCATAGCGCGTCTTGTCGGCCTCCGAGAGTTTGCCCGCATCGCGCAGGATTTCGGAAAACGACCGGATCGAGGTCATCGGCGTGCGCAGCTCATGGCTGATCTGGCTGAGAAACCCATCCTTTTGCAGGGAAAGCTGGGTCAGCTTTTCATTGGCGCTGCGCAGTTTGGCCGCGGTTTCGGTCAATTCGCGGGATTTCTGCTCAAGCTGGTTGGAATATTCCAGCATCTGGGCGGATTCGTCCGCCACCGCCAGCAGGTCCTGCACCGAAACAGAGGTGCCGCCGACGATCTGGCTGACCATGGCATGGGCCGTCGCGGCCCCGACGGAACCTGCCAGCTCCCGCTCCAGCGCCTGCACAAAGGCAGGTGTCGGTTCCGGCAGGCCGCCGGTGATGCCCTGGGCCTCGGCCTCGGCCCGGAAGAAGGCCTGCGCCTCGGGCGCGCCGAGGATACGCTGCGCCATGATCATCAGGTCCTCGCTGCCCGCCACGGAGGCGGTCCAGTTGCGCGCCGGGCCGGAATGTTCCAGCACGTTCACGAACTGCGCGCCCTGAAGACGTTCGATCGGGTCGGGAAAGCTGACAATGGAGACCGCGACGAAGGCCAGCGCGTTCAGCGACAGCGACCAGACCACCGCATGCACCGTCGGGTCCAGCCCCGAGATCCCGAACAGCGCCTGCGGCCGCAGCCAGCTTTGCCCCCAGAGACCCTGGTTGAAGATCTCTGCCGAGAGCGCGGCCCCGACGCCGAAGCTGGGCAGGAGCATGGTAAACACCCAGATGGCAAAGCCGATCCCGAGACCGCAAAGCGCGCCCGACCGCGTGGCGCCGCGCCAGAAAATACCCCCCAGAAGCGCCGGCAGGAACTGCGCCACCCCGCCGAAAGAGATCGTGCCGATGGCGGCAAGCGCGGCGCTGCCGCCGGAGATGCGGTAATAGAGCACGCCAAGCGCGATGATCAGCAGGATCGACAGCCGCCGCGCCAGCAGGACCACCTGCCTGACATCGCCCGATTGCACCGCGCTGCCATGGCGGGTGCTGAGCCAGATCGGCATGACGATATGGTTCGACACCATGGTGGAGAGGGCCAGCGTGGCCACGATCACCATCGAGGTGGCCGATGAAAATCCGCCCAGGAAAGACAGCATCGCCAGCCCGTTCTGCCCCTGGCTCAGCGGCAGGCTGAGCACAAAGAGATCAGGGTTTGACCCGGGCGGCATCAGGTCCAGCCCCACCACCGCGATGGGCACCACAAAGAGGCTCATCAGCATCAGGTAAAGCGGAAAGGCCCAGGAGGCGATCTGCAGATGCCGTTCCTCGTCATTCTCGACCACCATGACCTGAAACATGCGCGGCAGGCAGACAAAGGCCGCCGCCGACAAGAGCGTCAGCGTGGCCCAGCGTCCGCCCTGCACCTGCCATTCCCCGATGGCCGAGGCATCGACCCGTGCCAGCGTCTGTTCCACCCCGCCGCCAAGGCTCCAGACCACGAAAATGCCCACGGCCAGCGAGGCGACAAGTTTCACGATGGCCTCCACCGCCACGGCGATCACCACGCCGTGGTGGCGTTCGTTGACGTTGAGGTTCCTTGTGCCGAAAAGCACGGTGAAGAGCGCCAGCCCTGCCGCCACCCACAGGGCCGCGCTGACCGGGTTGTAGCTGCCGCCCTCCCCGTTTGCCGCGAAGATCGACAGCGACAGGACCACCGACTGCAATTGCAGCGCAATGTAAGGGGTGACACCGATCACCGCCATCAGGGTCACGATGATCGCCAGGCTGTTGGACTTGCCATAGCGGCTTGAGATCAGGTCGGCGATGGAGGTGACCCGCTGGCTGCGCCCGATCCGCACCAGTCGGCGCAGGCCCCACCACCAGCCGATCATCACCAGACTGGGGCCAAGATAGATGGTGACATATTCCAGCCCCGAGCGCGCCGCATAGCCGACGGCGCCGTAAAACGTCCAGGCGGTGCAGTAGATCGACAGCGACAGCGTATAGACCAGCGGAGAACGCAGCAGTGCGCCGCCCTTGCCCCGCAGCGCCGCGCGCTCTGCCAGGAAGGCGACAAGGAACAAGCCGGCCACATAGGCCAGGCAGACAATGACAAGTTCGTTCAGTGCCACCATCAGCGCGGCCGGGGCGGATCGTCCGCGCCATCCTCTGCGGCACCGCGCCCGGTGCGCCACCACAGGGCCAGCGCCCCGAGGATCAGCACCACCCAGACCCCGAAGAGATAGCGCAGGGCGGAGGACATCGGGATCGGCGCGCCCTGCCCGTCGCCCGGCACCGCCCAGAGCAGCGGCACCATCCACAGGGCCAGCCCCACGAAAGGCAACAGGCGCACGGCATCCATCGCCCGGCGCATCCGGTAGCTGCGCCGTTCAAGAAACAGGCGTCGCGCGGGCATCCCGGCCCTCAGGCAGAGGCCGTCAGTTCGCGCACGGCCTCCAGCATCTCGGCATTGGAAAAGGGTTTGGTCATGAATTTGCTCACCCCGGCCTTGCGGGCCATTTCGCGGTCGCGGCTCTGGCCGCGGGCGGTCAGCATCATCACCGGCAGATCGGCAAAGGCCGGATCGGCCCTCAGATCATGCAAGATCTCGAACCCGCTGCGGCCCGGCAACATCACATCCAGCAAAACCAGATCCGGGCGGGCCTTGCGGATCACCTCCACCGCGTTCAGCCCGTTTGCCAATGTCTCCACCCGCCATCCGTCATTCGACAGGACAAAGCGGATCGCTTCGGCGATGTTCAGCTCGTCCTCCACCAAAACGACATGTTTGCTCATGCGCGGTTTTCCCTCCCCATGCGGCCTGTTGCGGCCGCGCTTCAACATGCACCGGAAGATGCGACCTGTCAAAGCTCCGAATTTGCCTGCGACCGCAAAGGTTTGAGCGAAAGGGCCAGGGGCGCGTGCCGCAGTTGTGCCAGGCTCAGGCCCCGGCGCTGAGGATCGACGGTTCGCGCCGGGCGCTGCAGTTCTCATGCGGGCAGACCCGGCAGGTTGCCCCCACCGGAACCCCGAATGTGCCGCCTTCCGGCACCGGCAGCAGCAGCATCATGGCATGTACCAGCGGCGGGGCGTTGTAGCCCTGCGGCGTCACCGGTTCGCTGACCGCATAGCACTGGAACTGCGCCTGCGCCCGGCCCAGCTGGCTGACCCGTTGCGCGATGATCGTGCCCGGTTGCCCAAGCGCCGCGAACAGGGGCCAAAGCGGGCAGCAGGCACCGTGGCGCGGCACCGAAAAACCATCCACCGTCTTGCGAAAGGTGACCGTGCCGGAGCGGTCGCAGACGATCATCCCGGCCTCTAGCTCCGGCAGCGCGGCAAGCCTGCGCAGCACCCGCCCGACCGGCTGTTCCAGCGCGCGCGCAAGCGCAACCGGATCCACCCCCGAGACCGCAAGGGCGGCGCGCAGACGGGCAAGGGGCAATTGTGCGGCATCCCGCGCGATCTGGCGCAGGACGATACGGGCGATGAAAAGCGCGGCAGGCGTGCGCAGGACGGGATCGTCCGCCAGCATCCCACTGATCAGCGCATCGGTGTCGGCGGCGCCTTCAAGCATCTCGAAACTGAAATCGCGCGCAGAGAGGAAAGCCTCCACCTCCTCCTGCGGGGAACTGGCGGCATCCTCCGCCCCGGGTTCCGCATCAAGATAGGCCACCAGATTCTGCGCGCTGGCGGACAGCCGGTCACTGTCCTCGTTCAGGTTGGCATGAAACCGGTCGCGCCATTCCGGTTGCAGCGTCTTGGTCTCTGCCAGGATCGAGGCGGTGGAGCGGATCGCGGCAGCCGTCGTCAGAAGCTCGTGGATGGAGGCCGCCAGATGCGGATCATGGCCCAGCCTGTCGGTCAGCGCCTCCACCGTGGTCTCCAGCGCATCGAGGCGGCGGCGGGTGCCTGCCAGCACATCGGCCCAGCCCGGAAACCGCCCGGCGAATTCGTCGGCCCGGTCCGCTTCCGCCCCGCTCAACCCCGCCTCATGGGCCGCCTCGCGCAGGGCGGCGACCAGCGTCGCTTCGGCCCCTTCGGTCAGGGTTTGCGGCTCCACCTCCAGGGCGGCGGCGATGTCCAGCAGCAGCTTGCCGCCGATTCTGCGCTTGTTGTGTTCGATCAGGTTCAGGTAGCTGGCGGAGATCCCGATGGCGCGCGCCAGGTCGGCCTGCTTGAGCGATGCCATGATCCGCCTTTCGCGGATCCGGCTGCCGGTCAGCGCCTCACGCGCCATGGCAAAAACATCCGGTAAAACTGTGCAATTTCAACGTGTTTCTGCGCTGCAATATCATGATATTTACAATCTCGATAAACTCATTGCGAATATATTTACAGGATTATTCAGAATTTAAAAGGACTTATTGATGGGTTTCACAAGCCGGGTGATAAAGTATTTGCACAATAGTGCCGCGTGTGTCGGACGGAGGAAGCCGGCATGCGTTTACAAATCGGGAGGAATTCATGTCATTTTCGAAACTGACACGTCGTGGTCTGATCAAAACCAGCGCCGTGGCCGGTGCAGGTCTTGCGCTGCCCACCTATCTGCGTGCTGACGCCCATTCCGGGTTTACCAATGCGCCCACCGGCGACACCGTCACATTCGGCTTCAACGTGCCGCAGACCGGCCCCTATGCCGAAGAGGGCCTTGACGAGCTGCGCGCCCAGGAGCTGGCAGTCCAGCACCTGAACGGCGAAGGCGACGGCGGGATGATGAACACTTTCAGCTCCAAGGCGCTGAAGGGGAACGGCATTCTGGGCAAGAAGGTCACTTTCGTGACCGGCGACACCCAGACCAAATCGGACGCCGCCCGCGCATCCGCCAAGGCGATGATTGAAAAAGACGGCGCCATCATGATCAACGGCGGCTCGTCCTCGGGCGTGGCTGTTGCGGTTCAGGGTCTCTGCCAGGAAGCTGGCGTGATCTTCATGGCCGGTCTTACCCACTCCAACGACACCACCGGCAAGGACAAGAAAGCCAACGGTTTCCGTCACTTCTTCAACGCCTATATGTCCGGCGCCGCGCTGGCGCCCGTGCTGGCGAAGGAATACGGCAAGGACCGCCGGGCCTATCACCTGACAGCCGATTACACCTGGGGCTGGACGCAGCAGGAATCCATGGCCGCCGCCACCGAGGCGATGGGCTGGGAAACCGTCAACAACGTGCTGACGCCGCTGGCCAGCACCGACTTCTCGTCCTACATCGCGCCGGTGCTGAACTCGGGCGCCGATGTGCTGGTTCTGAACCACTACGGCGGGAACATGGTGAACTCGCTGACCAACGCGGTGCAGTTCGACCTGCTGAACAAGGAAGTGAACGGCAAGAAGTTCGAAATCGTCGTGCCGCTCTACTCCGAACTGATGGCCGCAGGTGCGGGCAAGAACGTGCAGGGCGTGATCGGGTCGATGAACTGGAACTGGCAGCTTCAGGATGAAGGCTCCAAGGCCTTTACCAAGTCCTTTGGCGAAAAATATGGCCGTCCGCCCTCGAACTCCGCGCATACCTGCTACGTGCAGACGCTGCTTTATGCGGATGCGGTCGAACGTGCCGGGTCGTTCAACCCCTGCGCGGTTGCCGAAGCGCTCGAAGACTTCGACTTCGACGGCATGGGCAACGGTCCGACCACCTATCGCGGTGCCGACCACCAGTGTTTCAAGGACGTGCTTGTCATGAAGGGGACCGAGAACCCGTCCAATGAGTACGACACGCTGGAAATCGTCGAAGTCACGCCGCGCGCGCAGGTCGAGTATGAACCCGACCACCCGATGTTCGCCGGTGGCGACCTGGGCGAATGCAACCCGGGCGCCTGAGCCGGACCTACCAGGAGGGCGGGACACTCCCCGCCCTTCCCTCTTAAACGACCCGCCAGCCCCGGTTTCGACCGGCGGCTGCGCGCATACCTCGGGTGGGGATCATGGACGCTATCCTTCTTCAAATTCTTAATGGTCTCGACAAGGGGTCGGCCTATGCGCTGATCGCCTTGGGGCTGACACTGATCTTTGGCACATTGGGCGTGGTCAACTTTGCCCATGGCGCCCTGTTCATGATCGGTGCCTTCTGTTCGGTGACGCTGCAAAAGATCCTGACTATCAGCACCATCAGCATCGACGAGACGCAGAAGGATTTCCTTGGCCGTCCGCTGGAGGTGAAAACCCCGATCATGGAGAACTGGTTCGGCCCCGAGATCGGCGGGCTGATCATCGACTGGTCGGTGCCACTGGCGATCCTCTTTGCCATCCCGGTGATGCTGGTGATCGGCTATGTGATGGAACGCGGGCTGATCAAGCATTTCTACAAACGCCCCCATGCCGACCAGATCCTGGTGACCTTTGGCCTTGCCATCGTGCTGCAGGAGGTCATCAAGTATTTCTACGGTGCCAACCCGATCCCCACGCCTGCGCCCGACGCCTTCCGCGGCAGCTTCGACTTCGGCGCCCTGCTGGGGCTGGATACGGCACTTGCCTATCCCTATTGGCGGCTGGTCTACTTTGCCTTCTCGGCGGTGATCATCGGGGCCGTCTTTGCCTTTCTGCAATTCACCACCTTCGGCATGGTCGTCCGCGCCGGCATGGCGGACCGCGAAACCGTGGGCCTGCTGGGCATCGACATCGACCGCCGCTTTACCATCATGTTCGGCATCGCCGCCGCCGTCGCGGGCCTCGCGGGCGTCATGTATGCGCCGATCAACTCACCCAATTACCACATGGGCATGGATTTCCTCGTGCTCAGCTTCGTCGTGGTGGTCGTGGGGGGCATGGGCTCCCTGCCCGGCGCGGTGCTGGCCGGCTTCATGCTGGGCATCCTGGAATCCTTTGCCTCGATGAACGAGATCAAGGCGATCCTGCCCGGCATCGACCAGATCATCATCTATGTGGTGGCAATCATCATCTTGCTGACACGTCCCCGAGGCCTGATGGGCCGCAAGGGCGTGATGGAGGAATAAGACATGTTCGGCACCGCAAAAAGAGACACCGCCCTGTTGATCATCGTCGCCATCCTGACGCTTTTCGCACCCTTCCTGCTCAACCCCTTCCCGGCGGGATCGGCCATGGCGCAATTCAACGCGGGTTATCCCGACCTGATGCAGCGCTTTGTGATCTTCGGCATCTTCGCCATCGGGTTCAACATCCTGTTCGGCCTGACCGGCTATCTCAGCTTTGGCCATGCGGCCTTTCTCGGGGTCGGTTCCTATGCCGTGGTCTGGATGTACAAGCTGCTGGATTACAACATCATCTGGGGTCTGCCGCTGGCGATCGTGATTTCGGGCGTCTTTGCCCTGATGATCGGCTTCATCTCGCTGCGGCGCTCCGGGATCTACTTTTCGATCCTCACGCTGGCCTTTGCCCAGATGATGTTCGCAATCAGCTACTCTGACCTTCTGGGCCGCTTCTTTGGCACCACCATCACCAATGGCGAAACCGGCTTGCAGGTCTACCGTTCGGACCCGCAGGTCCTGATCGACAGCTGGGAAAGCGTGCCGCACCTGCTGGGCCTGGTCGAGATGCGCAGCACCTATACCATGCGCCTGGGCGACTGGTCCTTCGACTTCAACGCCGGTTACTACTTCTGTGCGGTGATCATGCTGCTGACCTTCTACCTTGCCATCCGCATCTTCCGCTCGCCTTTCGGCATGATGCTGCGGGCGGTGAAGTCGAACCAGCAAAGGATGAACTATACCGGCCTGAACACCCGTCCCTATGCGCTGGCCGCCTTCGTGATCTCGGGCATGTACGCCGGGCTGGCCGGCGGGCTGATGGCCGCGATGGACCCGCTTGCCGGGGCCGAACGGATGCAATGGACAGCCTCGGGCGAGGTTGTGCTGATGACGATCCTGGGCGGCACGGGCACGCTGATCGGCCCGGTGCTGGGCGCCGGTTTCATCAAGTACTTCGAGAACATCTTCTCCAAGATCAACGACAACGTGCTGCACAGCTGGTTTTCCTTCCTGCCGGACGGGATCGAGGATTTTCTGGTGGTCATCGTGCATCCCTTTGTGGGCAAGGGCTGGAACCTGACCCTGGGCCTGATGTTCATGATCGTCGTGATCTTCCTGCCCGGCGGCCTTGTGGAGGGTGGCCAGCGCATCGCGCGGCTGTTCCGCCGCAAAAGTGCCAGGAACGACGCGCCTGACGGCTCCAAGACACCCGCGGAATAAGGACCGACACAATGGCAATTCTCGAAGTCAAGAACGTGGGCAAACGCTTTGGCGGTCTGCAGGCCCTGAGCAACGTGAACCTGAGCGTGGCGGAAAACTCCTGCCATGCGATCATCGGACCCAATGGTGCGGGCAAATCCACCCTGCTGAACTGCCTGGTGGGCAAGCTGATCCCGGATACCGGGTCCGTCATGTTCGACGGGCAATCGGTGCTGGGGCGAAAACCCTATGAGATCAACCAGATGGGCATCAGCCGCGTGTTCCAGACGCCGGAAATCTTTGGCGACCTGACGGTGATGGAAAACATGATGATCCCCTGTTTCGCCAAGCGCGACGGCGCGTTCGAGCTGAACGCCATCACATCGGTGACCAGCCAGCGCGACATCGTCGAAAAGGCGGAGCATATGCTGGAGGACATGAACCTGATCGACAAGCGCGGGATGCATGCCGCCTCCATGTCGCGGGGCGACAAGCGCAGGCTTGAGATTGCCATGTGCCTGGCACAGGACCCCCGCCTGCTGCTGCTGGATGAACCCACGGCGGGCATGGCGCGGGCCGACACCAACAACACCATCGACCTGCTGAAACGCATCAAGGACGAGCGCGACATCACCATCGCGATCATCGAACACGACATGCATGTTGTGTTCTCCCTGGCCGAGCGGATCACCGTGCTGGCGCAGGGCACCCCGCTGGTCGAAGACACGCCTGAAAAGATCAAGGGACATCCCAAGGTCCGCGAAGCCTATCTGGGTGAATCCCAGGATGCCGCATAGACCGGGCTTGCCCCACCCGACCGCCAAAGGACAGGTTTCATGAACACCCAAACCCTCGAAAAGAACGCCAACCACGCCGCCACCGCCCCCGCCTTTCTGTCGGTCTGGGATCTTGAGGCCTATTACGGCGAAAGCTACATCGTGCAGGGCATCAGCTTTAACGTGCACGAGGGCGAAATCCTGGCGCTGCTGGGCCGCAACGGCGCGGGCAAGACATCGACCCTGCGCGCCATCGCGCGGCTGGCCTCCCCCGAGGTGCGCAAGGGGGAAATCTGGCTCGACCACAAGCCCCTGCACAAGATGAAGGCGCATGAGGCCTCGCAATGGGGGCTGGGTCTGGTGCCCGAGGACCGCCGTATCATTCCCGGCCTGACGGTTGAGGAAAACCTGAAGCTGGCGCAGATCGCGCCGCCCATCGGCTGGTCGCTGGACCGGCTTTACGAGCTGTTCCCGCGTCTGGGCGAACGCAAGAATCAGGAAGGCACCACCCTGTCGGGGGGCGAGCAGCAGATGCTGGCCATCGCCCGCGCCCTGGCCCGCGACATCAAGGTCTTGCTGCTGGATGAACCCTATGAGGGGCTGGCCCCCGTCATCGTGGACGAGATCGAAAAGACGCTGGCCATCATCAAGGAGCAGGGCATCACCACGATCCTTGTGGAGCAGAACGCGATCCGCGCGCTGAAACTGGCCGACCGTGCGGTGATCCTCGATACCGGGGGAATCGTCTTTGACGGCACGGCGCAGGAAGTGCTGGAAAACGAACAATTGCGCGCCGAATACCTCGCGATCTGATCGCCCGCCGGGTGCCGTTGTCAGGCGTCCGGCCACACCGGCTTTCACGCCCATTGTGACATGAGGCGCAGGCCGGGCGGGGTGCCTGCGATGCGGCTTGCGCCTTGTGGCGAAAGTTCGGTTTCAGGCCATTCCCCCGCGCGGAATCAAGGCCGCAGGCCGCCATGCAGCGGTGAAGCACCGGTTTGGCTCGGTATTTCTGCGACAGCTGCCACGCCAGGGCCGGTGAGAAATTGCCCCTGCGATGAACCCTATGGAGCCTCGATGCGTTGGACCTCAGACGGTCCAACAGGCCCGAGCAATCGCAAGGAGCAAATTCATGAAACACACCCTCCCCGCCCTCGCCTCAACTTTGTCGCTCATCGCCGGTGTCGCCCTGGCCTCCAGCCATGCCAGCGCCCCCGAACCCGTGGCCACAGCCGACATCAAGACATTGGACGGCACCGTTCTGGGCACCGCCACGGTGACCCCCGGCACCAATGGCATCCTGATCCACCTGAAGGTCGAAGGCGCAGCGCCGGGGCCGAAGGGTGTGCATCTGCACCAGATTGGTGACTGCGACCCCGCAACCGAGTTCAAATCTGCCGGGCCGCATATCGGAGACGCCGACAACGCGCATGGCCTGCTGCACCCCGACGGGCCACATGCCGGCGATCTGCCGAACCTCTATGTCGGCGCGGATGGCACCGGCGAGATGCAGGCGATCACCAGCGCGGTTTCGCTGGAAGAGACACCTGGCGGCTTGCTCGATTCAGATGGTGCCAGCGTGATGATCCATGCCGAAGGGGATGACCATTTCACCCAGCCCGGCGGCAATACCGGGGCAAGGCTGGCCTGCGGGGTCCTGGAACCCGCTTCCTGACACGTCTTTGACTTCGTCCCCGGATCGCCCGGCGGCCCGGGGGGGCGCGGTCAGAGGCATCCGGTACGCAAGCTGCCGCCCGCCTCAGCCAATGTGCCAGGTTCGTCATCACCTGCTGCCCGCGACATGCCGACAGTCGCCACCCGCCACAACTGGCGGCTTTCAATGCCGGGACCCATGTCTTATAACCGGGCAAAACGTCACGGCCCGCGCAGCGCCGGACAAGAGGGAAACGTCGAGGAATATATGACCAAAAACACCCATGACGCAGATGTCGCCTTTATCCGGGCATTGGCGGAACTGCTGAACGAAAATGACCTGACGGAGCTTCAGGTCAAGCGAGACTATGCCGAGGACGACAGCCTGAATGTGCGCGTCAGCCGCAAACCGCCGCAGCAGATCATGGCGCCCCAGCAAATTCAGGCAGCCCCGCCCCCGATGGCATCGCCCGCGCCCGCACCGATGAATGCCCCCGCAGCAGCATCCGCATCCGGGGCAGAGGACGATCCGGCAAGCCACCCCGGCGCGGTCGTGTCGCCCATGGTCGGCACCGTCTATATGCAGGCAGAACCGGGCGCGCCCGCCTTTGTCACGGTCGGCAAATCCGTGTCAGAGGGTGAAACCCTGCTGATCGTCGAGGCGATGAAAACCATGAACCACATCCCCGCCCCGCGCTCCGGAACCGTCAAGCGCATCCTGGTGGGTGACGGCGATGCCGTCGAATTCGGTGCGCCCCTGGTGATTATCGAATAAGGCACTGACAATGTTTAATAAAATTCTTGTCGCAAACCGGGGTGAAATCGCGCTGCGCGTGATCCGTGCCGCGCGCGAAATGGGCATCCAGTCCGTCGCGGTGCATTCGACCGCCGACAGTGACGCCATGCATGTGCGGATGGCCGACGAATCCGTCTGCATCGGCCCGCCCTCCTCTGCGCAATCCTATCTGTCGATCCCCTCGATCATCGCCGCCTGCGAGATCACCGGGGCAGAGGCGATCCACCCCGGCTATGGCTTCCTGTCGGAAAACGCGGGATTCGTGCAGGTGATCGAGGATCACGGGCTGACCTTCATCGGCCCCACTGCCGAACATATCCGCATCATGGGCGACAAGATCACCGCCAAGGAAACCATGCGCAAGCTGGGCGTTCCCTGCGTGCCGGGCTCTGAAGGCGGCGTGGCGACACTGGAAGAGGCCAGGCGCCTGGGCGAAGAGATCGGATACCCCGTCATCATCAAGGCCACCGCAGGCGGCGGCGGCAAGGGCATGAAGGTGGCAGGTTCTGCCGCCGAGATGGAACGCGCCTTTCAGACCGCCCGTGCGGAAGGCAAATCCAACTTTGGCAACGACGAAGTCTATATCGAGAAATACCTCACCACTCCGCGCCACATCGAGATTCAGGTCTTTGGCGACGGCAAGGGGCGCGCGGTGCATCTGGGCGAACGCGATTGTTCGCTGCAGCGCCGCCACCAGAAGGTGTTCGAAGAAGCCCCCGGCCCTGCCATCAGCGCGGAGGAACGCGCGCGCATCGGCAAGACCTGCGCCGATGCCATGGCCGATATCAATTATATCGGCGCGGGCACCATCGAATTCCTTTACGAGAACGGGGAATTCTACTTCATCGAGATGAACACCCGCCTTCAGGTCGAACATCCGGTGACCGAAGGCATCTTCGGGGTTGATCTGGTACGCGAGCAGATCCGGGTGGCCAGCGGCCTGCCCATGTCGTTCCAGCAGGAAGACCTGAAGATCAACGGCCACGCGATCGAAGTCCGCATCAATGCGGAGAAATTGCCCAACTTCCGTCCCTGCCCGGGCCGGATCACCCAGTATCATGCGCCGGGTGGCCTGGGGGTGCGGATGGATTCCGCACTTTATGACGGCTATTCGATCCCGCCCTATTACGACAGCCTGATCGGCAAGCTGATCGTACATGGCCGCGACCGGCCCGAAGCGCTGGCACGGCTGGGCCGCGCCCTGGGCGAGCTGATCGTGGATGGCGTGGATACAACCGTGCCGCTGTTCCACGCGCTGCTGGGTGAAGAGGACATTCAGACCGGCAACTACAACATTCACTGGCTCGAACACTGGCTGGAAACCAATCTCGGCGACGGCTGACGCCGATGACGGAACTGACGCCGGAACTGGTGCTGCGCGGCTACGGGATCGGCATTTTCCCGATGGCCGAACACCGCGACGACCCGGAGATTTTCTGGGTCGATCCGCGGCGGCGGGGCATCCTCCCGCTGGACGGGTTCCACCTTTCGCGGTCCCTTGCCAAGGCGATGCGGCGGACGGGTTTTGACGTGACCGTCAATCAGGATTTTGCCGGCGTGGTTGCCGCATGTGCCGACCGCACCGACACCTGGATCAACGCCGAAATATCAAGCCTTTACAGTGCGCTGCACGCCAGGGGCAATGCGCATTCGCTTGAAATCCGCGAAGCGGGCACGCTGGTCGGCGGGGTCTACGGCGTGACCCTGGGGGCCGCGTTCTTTGGCGAAAGCATGTTCTCGCGCCGCACCAATGCGTCGAAAATGGCCCTTGCGGCAACGGTGCTACGGCTGCGCGATGCGGGGTTTTCACTGTTTGACGCGCAGTTCCTGACCGATCATCTCGCCTCGCTCGGCGCGGTAGAGATCACGCGGGCGCAATATCACCTGAGACTGGAGAAGGCGCTGGCAGCCCATGCGGATTTTGCAGCACCGCCGGTTCTGCCGCTTCAGGAGGTGGTGCAGCGTATGACCCAGACGTCATAGCGCCGATGCTCCAGCGCTGACAGCGCCGGGGAGGATGCGATCATCCAGCCGGAAAACACCGTGCCGGTCTTGCCGGTTTCCGAGATTTCAAGCTCTGCAAAGGCGTCGCCGGATGGGTTGCCCGCCGGATAGCGGCATTCATTCAACACGATATCAAGATTGCCCAGCCGTGCCGACTGGCCCGCGCGCAGCTCTATGTCGCTGGTGTGGCCAGAGGTCTTGTCCAATGCACGCAGCACGGCGCCGGAGGCGCTGGTCACGTCCTGCGCGGCGGCAGGCAGGGCAAGACATGCACCAAGAACAAGACATCTGATCATGTTGACCGCTTTCGGAGGCGCCGGGATCACTCCGGGCTCCAGGCCTCGTAGTCGGACCGGTCCTTTGGATGTGCCTGCCGGATCGAGCCCGCAGGCGCATAGGCCAGCGCGGTGCCGGTCAGGTTCTCCACATGGGGTTTTTCCCAGGCCTTGTGCACCAGCGGCTTGTCACTGGGCGGCTCGTCCCAGGTGCGGTGCAGCCAGCCGTGCCAGTCGGGGCTGACGCGGGAGGCTTCCATGTCGCCGTTGTAGATCACCCAGCGCTTGGAATCGTCGGCATTGCGGTAATAGATGTTGCCCTGGTCATCCTCACCCACGCGGGTGCCCTTGCGCCAGGTGAAGAGCTGGGTGTTCAGCGTCTGCCCGTCCCACCATGTCAGCGCCCGGAATATCGTGTTGAGAATGCCCATGAAACTCTCCGCTCTTGTTGGGGCTGTTATGCACCATCGCTGCCGCAGGGTCCAGCGGGTGTTGCAGCAAAGACTCCCTCCTGCGCGACATGTGGCCCCTCCTGCATCGCGTATTGGCCTGTCAGGCGATGCTCCTTATTGTTTCGAAAACGGAGACACCCATGGCCACCAAGAGCAAGACCCGCAAGCATGTCGCTGAATGTCACGGCGTCAAGGTGCCCGACAGCCCGATGATGACCCCGGAACGGGCCGAGCGGATCAATGCGGCGCGCTATGAGGGTCAGGAGATTGCCGGCGCGCTTGAGGTCATCCGACCCGGCGACCGGGTTCTGGAAATGGGTGCGGGCATCGGGCTGGTCGGCGCGATTGCCGCAAGGAACGGCAAGCCGGAAAAAGTTCTGTCCTTTGAGGCAAATCCCGGGCTGATCCAGCATATCAACACGCTCTACCGGCTGAACGACCTGCAGGACCGGATCGAGGTTCGCAACGAGGTGCTGATCAGCGCGCCCAATCCGCCGGAAACCGTGGCCTTTCACATCCGCAATTCCTACCTTGGTTCCTCGCTCATCGACACCGACAAACGCGCCACAACGCGGGTCGAGGTGCCGACCGCGCGCTATGACGAGGTGCGCCGCGACTTTGCCCCGACGGTCCTGTTGATGGACATCGAAGGCGGAGAGCTGGATTTCCTGCGCCATGCCTCGCTTGAGGGCATCCGCGCCATCGTTCTTGAATTCCACCCCGCCGCCTATGGCAAGGAAGGGATGCGCGAATGCAAATCCATCCTGGAACGCGCAGGCTTTGCCAAGGTGCCGGAACATTGCACGCGCCAGGTCTGGACCTGCACATTCGACGCCAGCCTGCGCCCGCCGGTGCCGGACATGGGGTGGTCCTGCGATCAGCAAACCCTTGAAGGGGCCATTGTCGTGCCACCCGCCGACAGCGGCTTTGTCCAGCCCGTCGGGGTGCTGGAAAGCAACGGCAGCTATCACGGCGCCGGGGCGCTGTGGCGCAACGGGCGCGCGTTGACGGTGGCACCGCCGATGCCGCAAGGCGATTTGCCCCTGCGCGAGGGCACCTGGCTTTGGGGTGGTGTGCTTTGGGCGCATTTTGGTCATTTCCTGGTGGAAAGCACCGCGCGGCTTTGGGCGCTGGAAACCCTGGGCTCCGATATCGACGGCATCCTCTTTGTCCCCAAGCGGCCCAAGACCGGCGAGGAAGTGCAGCCGTTCCAGAAGGATTTCATTGAGCTGATGGGCAGTGACCTCCCGGTGGTCAGCCTGACCGCGCCCACACGGGTCGAGCGGCTGATCGTGCCGGGTCAGGGCTTTGGCCTTGGCACCATGATCACCGGCACCCAGCCGTTCCGCGACGCGATCGCCGCGCGGTTTGGCCGCGATGTGCCCGCCGAAGGGCCGGAAAAGCTCTATATCAGCCGCAGCGGCCTGCCCTCGGGCCGGGGCAATCTGGTGGGCGAAACCGAGCTGGAGGAGAAGCTCTCCGCCGAGGGCTATGTGATCTATCACCCCGAAAAGCACGATCTGCGCAGCCAGATCGCCACCTACAAGGCGGCCCGCCAGATCATTGCCGCCGAAGGATCGGCGCTGCATCTGCTGGCAATGGTGGCTGATCCGGCGGCACAGGTGGCGATTGTCGTGCGCCGCCCCTCCGGTGCCACGCGCAACCTTGAGCAGCATCTGATGTCCTTCGCCGGGATCACCCCGCTGACAATCGTCCAGTTGGCCCGGTCGTGGAAACCCCTGGGTGCCGCCAAACCGCGGCTCTGGATGGGCGAGCTGGACATGCCCGCCCTGCAGTCGGCACTGGCCGAGGGCGGGTTTATCTCTTCCAAATCAGGCACATGGGCGCCACTGGACCCGAAAGAAGTGCAGGAACGCCTTGGCGGCCAGTTCGAGGAAGTCGCCTGAACCTCTAAAGCGCCCCGCCTTAAACTTGAAACGCCGATACCCTGCCGCGCCTCGCGCCGCCCCGTGGGGGCGGAACGGCGCGGCCCGACAGGAACTGTTGGGCGGGAAGGATGTGAGCGGAGAAAATGGTCCCGGGCCAATCGCGTCTACCTTGAGACACAACTCAGGCCCTGGCCAGCGCCGTCACCTCGATCTCGATCCGGTACTTCGGGTCGATCAACCCGCATTCGATCATCGTTGCCGCGGGCGGATGCGCCCCGAAGGTGGCCTGCAACAGCGGCCAGCAGGGTTCGAACTCTGCCCGGTCCGGCAACATGTAAGTGACCCGCACCACATCGGCAAAACCCACGCCGGCCTCGGTCAGCGCCTGCCCGATGATGTCAAGCGCGGACCGGCATTGTTCCACCACATCATCGCCCTGCCCCACGGTGCCGGCCACATGCACAAAGCCGCCCGCGACCACGGCGCGGCAATAGCCGATCTTCGGCTCAAAAGCGCCGCCTGAGAAAATACGCTGCATTCTGTCATTGCTCCTGTTGTAGATCGGCCCGATGGCGTCAGCCGCGCCGTCATCGGGGTTGCCTTCGTTTCATGGCACGAAAAAGGGCGCGCCACCCGGCACGCCCTGTTTCAAGTCAAATCGCATTCTGGCGCTCCGCCTCACGGATCACCCGGCGGTGGCCGATTCCTTCTCGGCGTCGCTGTGGATCATGAGCGGCGCGGCGTCGGACATCACCGCCTCTTCGTTGACCACGACCTCATTCACTGAATCCAGCCCCGGCAGTTCGAACATCGTGTCCAGCAGGATGTCCTCCAGGATGGAGCGCAGGCCCCGCGCGCCGGTCTTGCGTTCGATGGCGCGTTTGGCAATCGCTTTCAGCGCATCGTCGGTAAAGGTCAGCGCGGTGTCTTCCAGTTCGAACAGGCGCTGGTATTGCTTGACCAGCGCGTTCTTGGGCTGGGTCAGGATGGTGACAAGCGCGTCCTCATCCAGGTCCTCAAGCGTTGCCAGAACCGGCAGACGGCCGACAAATTCCGGGATCAGACCGAATTTCAGCAGATCCTCAGGCTCCAGATCGGTAAAGATCTCGCCAATGCCGCGCGCATCCTTGTCGCGCACGTCAGCGCCAAAGCCCATGGCAGAGCCCTTGCCCCGTGCCGCGATGATCCGGTCAAGTCCGGCGAAGGCGCCGCCACAGATGAACAGGATGTTGGTCGTGTCCACCTGCAGGAATTCCTGCTGCGGATGCTTGCGCCCACCCTGCGGCGGCACCGAGGCCACGGTGCCTTCCATCAGCTTCAGCAGCGCCTGCTGCACCCCCTCGCCCGAGACATCGCGGGTGATCGAGGGGTTTTCCGACTTGCGGGTGATCTTGTCGACCTCGTCGATATAGACGATGCCGCGCTGCGCCCGTTCCACGTTGTATTCAGAGGACTGAAGCAGCTTGAGGATGATGTTCTCCACATCCTCGCCCACGTAACCGGCCTCGGTCAGGGTGGTTGCATCCGCCATGGTGAAAGGCACATCCAGAATCCGCGCCAGCGTCTGCGCCAGCAGCGTCTTGCCGCAGCCGGTGGGGCCGATCAGCAGGATGTTGGATTTCGCCAGCTCGATGTCACCGCCCTTCTGGGCGTGATTCAGACGTTTGTAGTGGTTGTGAACCGCAACCGAGAGCACCTTTTTCGCGTTCTGCTGGCCAATCACGTAATCGTCCAGCACGTCGCAGATGTCCTTGGGCGTCGGCACACCGTCCGTCGCCTTCAGCCCGCTCGCCTTGGTCTCTTCACGGATGATGTCCATGCAAAGCTCGACGCATTCATCACAAATGAACACAGTGGGGCCTGCAATCAGCTTGCGCACCTCGTGCTGGCTTTTACCGCAAAAGCTGCAATAGAGGGTGTTCTTGCTGTCACCGCCGGAATTATTCGCCATGTCAGCCCTTTCAGGTCTGCTTTTTCGCTCAATCGACGCGCATGCGCGCCACTCGTATGGTCAACCCTAGGCCACGCCCCCCCAGCCACAATCGCAAAATCGTCACAGTCGCGAGGGCGTGTGGACCTGTGTTATTTTTTCTTCTGCGCGTCGGGATCATCCGCCTTGCCGCGGCTTTCCACGATCTCGTCGATATGGCCCCATTCCTTGGCCTCTTCCGGGGTCATCCACAGGTCGCGGTCCAGCGCCTTCTGGACGGCCTTCAACGTCTGGCCGGAGTGTTTGACATAAAGTTCGTACATCCGTTCACGGGTGCGTTCGATGTGGCGCGCGGAAATCAGGATGTCTTCTGCCTTGCCCTGCGAACCGCCGGAGGGCTGGTGGATCATCACTTCGCCATTGGGCAGCGAGAACCGCAGCCCCTTTTCGCCGCCGATCGCAATCACCGACCCCATGGAGGCCGCCATGCCGCAGATCAGGGTCGAGACCTTGGGCTTGATGTATTGCATTGTATCGTAGATCGACAGACCCGCCGTCACCTCCCCCCCGGGGGAGTTGATGTACATGCTGATTTCCTTGGACGGATTTTCCGCCTCAAGGTGCAGCAGTTGCGCCACGACAAGGTGGCTCATGCCGCTGTGAATCGGACCGTTCACAAAGATGATCCGCTCCTTCAGCAGGCGCGAGAAGATGTCATAGGCGCGTTCGCCCCGGCTGGTCTGCTCGACCACCATGGGGACCAGCGTGTTCATGTAGGTATCATATGGATCGTTCATCGTCTCTGCCTGTCGTTATCGTTCGCTGGACCATACCCGCAAACTCTTACCCAGAGATTAGTCGCGGCGCAGAGGGGGTTCAAGGGGGGCCGGTCCGCCTTGCTCCGCCGCTTGTGCGATCTGACTGACGCAATTGATTAAAAGCCTCGAAATGCCTGTTCCGGCAGCACGCCCCGAAGGGTCGGCGAAATGCCGGCATGGTGGCGGCAGATGCAGGGTTCACCCCTTTACGACAACCGGTGCCGGGGTGGCCGTGACCTGCCCGCGCCGGGTGATGTAGCGCACCAGCGCCGGTTCCAGCGCGGTGCCGCCCCCCGCTTGCAGCAAGGCGACCGTGATCTCCTCCGCCGGGTCCAGCGCGCGTCCGCCCGCAAGCAGGGTCAGATCGGAAATGCGCGCGCCCTCGGGGGCCCCCGGCGCAATGGCAAAAGACAGGCCCGCCGCCCGCATCATCCGGCTGTCCTGCCGGGCAAAGGGGTCTTCGGCAAAGGCCGCATGGGCCGCCGCTTCCAGCAGCACCGCAACGGCCGCTCCGGTCAGGCGGCGCTTGACCAGATGCCGCCCCTGCGCCACCTGCGCCAGATGCCGCGTCAGGATCGGCTGGCCCGGCAATATCGTCTCTGCCGCGCGCAGGGGCGGCACCAGCGCCAGGTCGGCCCCCGTCTCTGCCAGCATCGCATCCCCGATCAGCGCCTCCCAGGTGCCGCTGAAACTGTCGCGATGATGCAGCATATCGGCCGCGCTGCCGACCGCTGCATCCGCCTCCGTGCCCAGGGCCTGCAGGGCCGTGGCATCCGGCCTGATCAACTCGCTGAAAACCGGGATCAGCCCATGGCGCAGATCAGCCATCTGCCCGTCCTTCACCGCGATATCGACGCGGGTCACGAACCGGCCCTGTGCCCCGGAAGCGACGATATGCGTGCCGCCCAGCACCTCCGGCTCTGGCAGGGCATGGCCCGAGCGCCCCGAAAAGATCAGATCGACCCCTTCCAGCCCCGAGGCAAGGGCGCGGTCCGCTTCGAACCCCATCTGCGACAGCAGGATGACAACAGCCGCCCCGGCGGCACGGCGCGCGGCGACGGCCTGTTGCAGCCCCTCCAGCGAAAATCCGGTCTCCGGACGGTGCGGATCGGCCAGGCCGATCACGGCAACCTGCGCCCCGCCCCGCGTGAAAACCGCGTGATCCGGCTGGCCCTCCGCATTGGCGGCCAGCGCGCCGGGGGGTGGCTGCGGCACCGCGCGGTCGAAGGTTTGTGCATCCGGTTTGAGCAGAGCCCCCGCCAGATCCGTACCGCTGCCGCCCCCGTCCAGCAGGATGGCACCGGGCCGCGCGCTGCGGACCGCGCCGATGACAGTGGCCAATTGCGCCAGCCCGCCCATGGGGCCATAGATGGCACCCAGCGCGTCAAAGCCTTCGGCGGTCATCGCGGCATCCATCGGGGTGCGCCCGCCGATCCCGTAGCGGATGCGCAGCGCCTCGCCCGTCAGGTTCGGCACCCGGTCAGGGCCATAACGCACCGCCGCAGGGCGCAGATGATGCGGCTGGACCATGCCGCACAGATCGCTGAAATGCAGCAGGGTGATGTCGCCTAGGGGGTAGAAATCCAGCAGCGCCGCCTGATCATAGCGGTCCTGTGCCATCCCCTGCCGCGCCGACAGCCCAAGCCCGGCACCGGCGGCAATCATCTGCCCCAAGACCTCGCGACGCGTTATCATTTTCGCCCGTTCCCTGTACTGGCGCCCCCGATGGGCGACCGGTGCCAGCTTGCCCGCTTGCCCCCCTTGTCGCAAGGCCCGGCACCGCTGCCTGCGGAGAATGACCAAAGACACGGGACATCGCCGGGATTTTACGTCAGTTTTGTCATGAAACGACAACACTTCGACGTCAAAGACGGCGCAGCGAAACACAGCCAGAGGATTCCCGCAATGAAGCGCAGCGACATCGTCAACGACCCCAGCATCGGCAACAAGGCCGAAGCCTTTGAAGCCTTCGATGACATCCCGACAAACCCCAACCTGGGCCGCACCATCGGCGATGTGATCAACGCCCGCTACGGGCGCCGCGACATGTTGCGCGGGATGCTGGGTGTCTCGGCCACGACGGCGCTGTTCGGCACCTCCGCGCTGATCGCGCCGAAACAGGCGCAGGCGGCAGATGCCGGCAGCCGCTATGTCTTTGACGAGGTGACGGCGGGCAATGACGAGACCCACCATGTGGCCGAAGGCTATGACGCGCAGATCCTGCTGCGCTGGGGCGATCCGATCATGGCCGACGCGCCGGAATTCGACGTGATGAACCAGACGGCGGCGGCGCAGCTCAAGCAGTTCGGCTACAACAACGACTATGTGGGCTTTGTCCCGCTGAACGACGAGGGCACGCGCGGGCTGCTTTGCGTCAACCACGAATACACCAATGAAGAGGTCATGTTCCCCGGTCTGGGCCGCCAGGACCGGGACGGTTTCTCTGGAATGACGCCCGAGCTGATCGACATCGAGATGGCCGCCCACGGCGGCTCCGTTGTCGAGATCGCGCAAGGTGAAGACGGCCAATGGTCTGTGGTGCGCGACGGCAAGATGAACCGCCGCATCACCCCGCTGGACACCGAAATGACCCTGAGCGGCCCCGCCGCGGGCCATGCGCGGCTGATGACCAATGACGACCCCACCGGCACCAGGGTGATCGGCACGATCAACAACTGCGCGGGCGGCCTGACCCCCTGGGGCACCTGGCTGATGGCCGAAGAGAACTTCCACGGCTATTTCTGGACCGACAACCTCGATGCCGAGGGCAAACCGGTGATCGACAGCGCCAACCCCGAGGCGGTCTCTTACAAGCGCTACGGCGTGCCGGGGGCCTGGTATGCCTGGGGCAAGACCCACGACCGCTGGAACGTCGACCGTGAGCCCAACATGCCGAACAAGTTCGGCTGGGTGGTCGAAGTGGACCCGATGGACCCGACCTCCACCCCCGTCAAACACACCGCATTGGGCCGGTTCCGCCACGAGGGCGCGGAAACCACTGTCGCCTCGGATGGCAAGCTGGTGATCTACATGGGCGACGACAACCGCTTTGATTATCAGTACAAATATGTCTCTGACGGCACCGTGTCGGACGACCGCGCCGCCAATACCAAGCTGCTGGAAGAAGGCACGCTTTATGTCGCGCGCTTTGACGAGGACGGTACGGTCACATGGCTGCCGCTGGTGCATGGCGAAGGGCCGCTGACGGCTGAAAACGGCTTCAACGACCAGGGCGATGTGATGATCGACACGCGCATCGCTGCCGATCTGGTCGGTGCCACCCCGATGGACCGCCCCGAAGACGCGCAGCCGCGCGGCGACGGCACCGCCTATATCATGCTGACCAACAACTCGCGCCGCGAAGAGGCCAATGCCGCCAACCCGCGCCCCGAGAACAACTTTGGCCATATCATCGAGATCAAGGAAGACGGCGGCAACCATTCGGCCACCCGCGGCACATGGTCGATCCTGGTGAAATGCGGCGATCCGGCAATTGCCGAGGTGGGCGCACAGTGGAACCCCGAAACCTCGGAAAACGGCTGGTTCGGATCTCCCGACAACTGCGTCATCGACGCGGACGGGCGGCTGTGGATCTCTACCGATCAGGGGTCGAACTGGGGCAAGACGGGCAAGTCGGACGGGCTTTATGCGCTGGAGACCGAAGGCGAGGCGCGCGGCACGTCGAAGCTGTTCTTCCGCTGCCCCGTGGGCGGCGAGATGTGCGGCCCCTACTTCACCGACAATGGCGAGACGCTGTTCCTGGCCGTGCAGCACCCCGGCACCGATGGGACCAAGGACCTCGCGGGTTTTGAGCGCGACTCGACCTTCGAAGACCCGGCAACCCGCTGGCCGGACTTCGACCCCGCCATGCCGCCGCGCCCCTCTGTGGTGGTGGTCACCAAAAAGGGCGGCGGCAAGATCGCGGTCTGAAATCGCTGCCATTGACGAAGGGGCCCTGCTTGCGGGGCCCCTTTCTGTTGGGTGCCTTGCGCAACCAACGTTGTGTCAGATCGGGGGGCGACCGGAACAGCAGCGCTTTGTGCCGAGCGCAGTGAAGGGTTGCTTTGAGCCCTTTCCGCTTCCCCCGCGCGGAAGCAAGGCCGCAGGCCGCCGCGCGGCTTGACGTTACGCAGCGTTCACATCAGGCTTTTCCGATCCTGGGTTTTTGCCTCTGCGCCCTGGGGGCCAGTAACCCCGATCAGGGATAGTCCCGAGAAATCAACGTGCCATCAAGCATCATCGGCAGGTACAGCGTGCTTCCGTCAGATGAAATATCGGCAAGCCCCGGTGCAAACTGGGCCTTCTGCGTTGCCACACCGTCACGCCCGATTTCGAACAACCCGCCCGTCACCCAATCGCTCACGAGGATTGCGTCGTCGATGCGGGTGATGCCGTCGATGTTGCCGATGCCCGGCGCGACGACGCTGATCTCCCTTGTGTCCAATGAGACGGACAGCAGCGACCCGGGCGTTTCGGTTGTGAAATCGTCGCGCAGGCCGGCGCCCCATGACCCGACAAGCAGCCGTCCTTCATCAAGGAAAACGCCGTTGGGGTGGGCAAGCTGCGGGTCGCTGAGCCAGAGCGTGAACGCCCCATCGGCGTAGCGCCACAGGCTGTCCGTCATCAGATCGCTCACAAAAGCGACCTCCCCATCGGAAGTGACGTCATTGAGAAAGACGGCCTCCGGCATGGCAATGGACCGGCGGATTTCTCCCGTGGCAAGGTCGACCTCGTGCAGTCTGGTCAGGTCCGCAACCAGCAGCACGTCGCCCAGGATCGCCATTCCCTTCGGTGCGTCCAGCCCCACCGCCCAATTGGCGTCGATTACCTCACCCTCCGGTGACAAAAGCACAAGGCTGCCCTGCCCGTCGGCAACGCCCGGATTGCCGATGATCGTGCTGAGAATGATCCTGTTTCGCGCCCTATCGAACACGGCCGATTCCGGCATGTCGAAACCACCCGCAGTCCAGTTTTCATCCGCCAGTACGGCGCCTGTGTTCAGGACCAGAGCCAGCCCTGCCAACATCGTTTTCTTGATCATATCCAAATCCTCATTTGACCTGAGACGAGTTACTGATAATGATCGAAATGGAGAATATTTAACTTTTGGGTATCAATTTTCGATACCAAAATGTGGAAAGCAGCATCAGAGAGGCCGCCGTGCAAGCGAGAATTTTCGAAACACTCAAGACGGTGTTGCGGGCGCGCAAGATCACCTATGCGGAGCTTGCCCGCAGGCTCGAAACCTCCGAGCCGACGATCAAACGCGTCTTTGCCGCACGCGACGACAAGCTGAGCAGGATCGTCGAAATCTGCGATGCGCTGGGGCTGTCGCTGGAAGACGTGGTGGCACAGGCCAGACGTACAACGGTCACGCCGGTCATGCTCGGGGACCGTATCGAGGCGCAACTGGCCGGCGATCCCTCGCTGTTCAACTTCTTCATTCTGCTGCACGATGGCATGCCCGTCGAAGAAATCGCGCGCCAGTTCAAGCTGGAGCCGGGCGATACGCTCAGGATGGGGCAGCAACTTGAACGGCTTGGACTTGCTGAAGTGCAGGCAACCGGACGCATCCGCCTGTTATTGGAGCATCCGATCCAGTTCAGGCGCGACGGGCCGTTGCATCGTGCCCTGATGAAGATCAACCTCGATTTTGTCCGTCAGGTTTTTCTGGCACCGGACACCGAGGCCGCCGCCTTTCTGACCCAGTCACGCCGGATATCGGACGATACGGCCCGCCATATGATGACGGAGTTGCGCAGGCTGAACCGCGAGCTGTCCGAAATGGCGCGGCAGGATCAGCTGACGCTGCCCGCATCTGCGCTCAAAAGCCATAAGCTCAGTCTGGCCT
Organism: Sulfitobacter sp. PR48; assembly: GCF_028807335.1. Lineage (NCBI taxonomy): Bacteria > Pseudomonadati > Pseudomonadota > Alphaproteobacteria > Rhodobacterales > Roseobacteraceae > Sulfitobacter > Sulfitobacter sp. PR48. The sequence continues at coordinate 144,708 of NZ_JARAMM010000008.1, forward strand.
GGTCCCGCGTCCAGTTCTCCAGCCTGCTGACGATTGAGGGCAAGTAAGGGATATAGCCGGGTCTGATATGCGGTCTGTGCCACAGCAGATCTTCGCGCGGAATCAGGGCCGCAGGCCGCCGCGCTTCATGCCGGAAGCATCTCTGCAACATGACAGGCCCGCCCCCGGCCCGGCGCCAGTGTTCGACTGCAGCTTTCTCCGCATGGCTGCGGATCAGGTGACGCGGTTGCGCACCTTGTAGGCTTCATCGTCCCACAACTTGTTCACCATGACGTCCCGGATCACCGCAACCGCAGCACTCACATCGCCTGCATCCAGATAAAGCGGCGTAAAGCCGAAACGCATGATGTCCGGCGCGCGGAAATCGCCGATCACGCCCCGGTCGATCAGCGCCTGCATCGCGGCATAGCCCTGTTCGAAGCGGAAGGACACCTGGCTGCCGCGCTTCGCGGAATCGCGCGGGCTGGCCAGTGTCAGCTGCGGCACATCACGCTCCACCTCTTCGATGAACTGCTCCTGCAAGGCGATGGAGGCTGCGCGCACGTCCTGCATGTCCACGCCCTCCCAGACTTTCATCGCCTCTTGCAGCGCGGCCATCTGCAGGATCGGCGGCGTGCCGACGCGCATCCGTTCAATGCCCCGGCCGGGCGTGTAGTTGAGATCGAAGTCAAAGGGTGCGCGGTGACCCAGCCAGCCGCTGAGGGCCGGCTCTGCCGCATCCGCAAGATCGGGGCGCACATAGATGAACCCGGGCGCGCCCGGCCCGCCATTGAGGTACTTGTAGGTGCAGCCCACCGCGAATTCGCAGTTTGAACCCGCCAGATCCACCGGCAAGGCCCCTGCCGAATGCGCCAGATCCCAGACCACGACCGCCCCCGCCGCATGGGCAAGCTCGGTCATCGGCTTCATCTCGTGCTTGCGGCCGGTGCGGTAATCGACCTCCGTCAGCATCACCACGGCAATGGTATCGTCAATCGCCTCTGCCACCGCCTCCGGCTCGACTGTTTTCAGCGCGTAGCCCTGTTCCAGCAGGCCCACCAGCCCTTCGGCAATATAGAGGTCACTGGGGAAGTTGCCGGTATCGCTGAGGATCACGCGGCGATCCGGGCGCATCTTCACCGCCGAGGCCAGCGCCTGATAGACCTTGATCGACAGGGTGTCGCCCATCACCACGGAACCTTCCGGCGCGCCGATCAACCGGCCCACCGCATTGCCCACGTCGGAGGGCATCGCCATCCACCCGGCCTTGTTCCAGCCGCGGATCAGCATCTGCGCCCATTCCTCGTTCATCACCCCGGAGACCCGCGCCGGAACATCCACAGGCATCGGCCCAAGCGAATTGCCATCCAGATAGATCACGCCCTCGGGCAGGATGAACCGTTCTTTTCTCAATACATCAGCCACTTACAGCGCTCCTCTCACGTGCCATAATTCGGGAAACAGCTCCACTTCCAGCATCTTGCGCAGATAGGCCACGCCGCTGGTGCCGCCGGTGCCGCGCTTGAAGCCGATGATGCGTTCCACCGTGGTGACATGGTTGAACCGCCAGCGGCGGAAGTAATCCTCAAGATCGACCAGCTTTTCGGCAAGTTCATAGAGTTCCCAATGGGTTTCCGGGTCTTCATAGATTTTTTGCCACAGGTCCTGCACCGCCTGGTCGGCCTGCCAGTCACCTTCGCCCGGCGCACCTGCCAATGACGGCACCTCCAGCCGCGCGCAGAGCGTCTCAATCGCAACCTGATAGAGGCTGGGCTGCGCCAGTTCCGATTTCAGCGCCTCATAGGCATCCGCCTTGTGCTGGTGCAGCTTCATCAGCGCGCCGATGCGATTGCCCAGCAGATATTCGATCAACCGGTATTGATGTGACTGGAATCCGCTGGAATTTCCGAGGCTTGGCCGGAATGCCGTGTATTCGCTGGGGGTCATGGTGCGCAGCACGTCCCAGGCCGAATTCAACTGCTCGAAAATCCGTGCCACGCGGGTCAGCATCTTGAAGGCCGGTTGCAGCCTGCCTTGCTGCATCGACGCCCGCGCCGCCTGCAATTCGTGGATCGCCAGCCGCATCCACAGCTCCGACGTCTGGTGCTGCACGATGAACAACATTTCGTCATGGGCCGTGCTTTGCGGATGCTGGGCCGTCAGGATGGCATCCAGGCCCAGGTAATCGCCATAGGACATGTCCCTGGCGAAATCCATCTTTGCCCCTTCGGAGGCGCTGTCGAAATCGCTCATGTTTTCTCCCGCAGTGCAAAACGCTGGATCTTCCCGGTTGCCGTCTTGGGCAGCGCATCCACGAAACGGACGTCACGGGGGTATTTATAGGGCGCAATCTCTGCCTTAACATGATCCTGCAACAGTTTGATTGTGCTGCTATCTTTTGGCGCACCATCCACCAGGACCACATGCGCCTGCACGATGGAGCCGCGCGCCTCGTCCGGGGCGGCGACGACCGCACATTCGCTGACCATCGGGTGGCTCAGCAGGGCCGCCTCCACCTCCGGCCCGGCGATGTTGTACCCGGCAGAGATGATCATGTCATCGTTGCGTGCCGCGAAATGCAGATAGCCGTCCTCATCCATGGTGAAACTGTCGCCGGTGATGTTCCAGCCGTCTTTCACATAGACCCGCTGCCGGTCGTCGGACAGGTAGCGGCAGCCGGTCGGCCCCCGCACGGCCAGCCGCCCCACTTCGCCGCGCGGCACTTCTGCGCCTGCCTCGTCGATCACCTTGGCCTCATAGCCTGTCACCGGTTTGCCGGTACAGGCGGCCCGGTGATCGTCGAAGCGGTTGGAAATGAAGATATGCAGCATCTCCGTCGCGCCGATCCCGTCGAGCATCGGCTTGCCGGTCTTTTCCTTCCAGTCGTGATAGACGGGCGCTGGCAGGGTTTCACCTGCGCTGACCGCCGCGCGGAGCGAGCTGAGGTCGGCGCCCTCTTCCATTGCCTGCAACATGGCGCGATAGGCCGTGGGCGCGGTGAAACAGACAGTTGCCTTGAATTTCTCAATGATTTCAATCATATTCGGCGGGCTTGCCGTCTCCAGCAGTGTCGCGGCCGCGCCAAAGCGCAGCGGGAATACCGCCAGGCCGCCCAGGCCGAAGGTGAAGGCCAGCGGCGGCGAGCCGACAAAGACATCCTCCGGCGTGACCCCCAGCACCTCGCGGGCATAGCCATCCGCGATGATCATCAGGTCGCGGTGAAAATGCATCGTGGCCTTGGGGCTGCCGGTAGTGCCGGAGGTGAAGCCCAGTAGCGCCACGTCATCCGCCGAGGTCTGCACCGCATCGAATTTCACCGGCTTTTCCAGCGCCAGCCGGTCCAGTTCCGCATCATGATTGGAGGTGCCGTCGAAGCCCACGACGGTGGTCAGGAAATCCGAGGTCTTGGCACAGGTCGTCATCTCGTCCATCAGCCGGGTATCGCAGAGCGCATGGCTGATCTCTGCCTTGTCCACGATGGCCGCCAGCTCGCGGGCGCGCAGCATCGGCATGGTGTTGACCACCACCGCGCCCGCCTTGGTCGCCGCCAGCCAGCAGGCCACCATTGCCGGATTGTTGGCAGAACGGATAAGCACGCGATTTCCGGGCTTTACGCCAAGGTCTTCAACCAGTGCGCGGGCCAGCTTGTTGGTCCAGTCGGTCAGTTCCTTATAGGTGCGCCGCCGCCCGTTCCCGATCAGGGCGGTGTGGTCTCCGAAGCCTTTTTCCACCATAAGATCAGTGAGTTCTGACCCGGCGTTCAACTTCTCGGGATAGGGAAACCCATCGAGCAGAAAATCGGGCCAGTCGCCCTGGGCCGGCAGGTTGTCACGGGTGAATGTATCTGTATGAGCCGAAACGCCAAGCATGTCAGTATCCTCCCAATGTCTGGCGGGCGATCACGACGCGTTGCACATCGGACGCCCCTTCATAGATGCGCAACGCGCGGATCTCGCGGTAGAGGCTTTCGACCATCTGGCCGTGCCGCACACCGTCGCCCCCATGCAGTTGCACGGCCTTGTCGATCACTTGTTGCGCGTGGTCGGTGGCAAAGAGCTTGGCCATCGCGGCCTCGCGGGTCACGCGCGGCGCACCGGAATCCTTGGTCCATGCCGCGCGATAGATCAACAACGCACTTGCGTCCACATCCACCGCCATGTCGGCAATATGGCCCTGCACCATCTGCAGATCGGCCAGCGGCGCCCCCTGCACCTTGCGGGTCGTCACCCGGGCAATCGCCTCGTCCAGCGCCCGGCGGGCAAAGCCAAGGGCCGCGGCCGCCACGGTGGAACGGAAGACATCCAGCACCGACATGGCAATGCCGAACCCCTTGCCGCGATCCCCGATCAGCGCCGAACCGGGGATTTTCACATTGTCGAAATGCAGGGTTGCCAGCGGGTGCGGCGCGATGGTTTCCAGCCGCTCCTCCACCTTCAGGCCGGGCGTGTCGGCGGGCACGACAAAGGCCGACAGCCCCCGCGCCCCCGGCGCCTCGCCGGTGCGGGCAAAAACCGTATAGACATCGGCGATTCCGCCGTTGGAGATCCAGGTCTTGCGCCCGTTCAGCACAAAACCGTTGCCTTCGGTTTCGGCGGTCATGGTCGAGCTGGCCACGTCAGAGCCCGACTGCGGCTCGGTCAGTGCAAAGGCGGAAATCGCCTCTCCGGCCCGTGTCTTTGGTAACCAGGTCGCCTGCTGCTCGGGCGTGCCGAACAGCGAGATCGCGCCGGTGCCCAGCCCCTGCATGGCAAAGGCGAAGTCGGCCAGACCATCGTGACGCGCCAGCGTCTCGCGGATCAGGCAAAGGCTGCGCACGTCCAGCACCTCCGCGCCCTCGGCACCGGAATGGCGCAGCCAGCCGCCCGCCCCCAGCCGCGCCACCAGATCGCGGCAGGCCGCATCGGTGTCGCTGTGATCCACCGACGCCAGTTCAGATCCCGCCCATGCGTCCAGCGCCTCCGCCAATTCGCGATGCCGGTCCTCGAAGAACGGCCAGGTCAGAAAACTGCGGTCAGACATTGCACATCACCTGTTTCTCTTTTTGGTCAAAAATATCCCGGGGTCCGGGGCAGCGCCCCGAAGGGCGCCAGATCACACCACTCAGTTCCCTTCGAAGACCGGGCGTTCCTTGGCCACAAAGGCCTTGTAGGCGCGCTCGAAGTCGCCGGTCTGCATGCAGATCGCCTGGGCCTGTGCCTCGGCCTCGATCGCCTGTTCGATGGACATGGACCATTCCTGCGCCAGCATGGTCTTGGTCATCATATGGGCAAAGTTCGGCCCCGCCTGGATCTGTCGGGCCAGCTTCAGCGCATCGGCCTCCAGCACCTCCGCTTCGGTCAAACGGTTGAAAAAGCCCCAGCGCTCGCCTTCCTCCGCCGACATCGACCGCCCGGTATAAAGCAGCTCAGCCGCCCGGGTCTGGCCGATGATGCGCGGCAGGATTGCGCAGGCCCCCATGTCGCAGCCCGCCAGCCCGACGCGGGTGAAAAGAAACGCGGTCTTCGCCTCGGGCGTCGCCAGCCGCAGGTCGGAGGCCATGGCGATGATCGCGCCGGCACCGACGCAGATGCCGTCGACGGCAGCGATCACCGGTTTGCCGCAGTTCACGATGGCCTTGACCAGATCGCCGGTCATTCGGGTAAACCGCAGCAGCTCCTTCATGTTCATCCTGGTCAAAGGACCAATGATATCATGCACATCCCCGCCGGAGCTGAAGTTACCGCCGTTGGAGCCAAAGATCACCACATCGACGTCATCGGCATAGACCAGATCGCGGAACCAGTCGCGCAGCTCGGCATAGCTGTCGAAGGTCAGCGGGTTCTTGCGGTCCGGCCGGTCCAGCCGCACCGTGGCGATCCCGTCCTTGATGTCACAGATGAAATGCTTCACGTCACTGCGCATTTGCAGTCTCCTTTTCTTCAGATTCGGCAGCGGTCGCAAAGGCTTGCAGCCGTTCGGCCATCTCGCGGGCATCGGCGGGGCTGACGCCGGCCAGCATCTTGTCGATCCATTCCTCATGCGCCCGCGCCTGCCGGGCAAATTCCTTTTGACCGGCCGTTGTCAGGCGCAGGATGATGGCGCGGCGGTCGCCCGGCACCGGGGTCCGCTCGACCAGACCTTCGTCGCTCAACCGGTCCGCGATGCCGGTCACATTGCCGTTCGACACCCGCAGCACCCCGCTCAGCTGGCTCATCTTCAGCCCTTCGGGATGGCGCGACAGGGCCGACATCACGTCAAAACGTGGCAGCGTCGTATTGTGTTCGCGGCGCAGTTTCTCGCGCACTTCCTGTTCCATGCCCCGCACCACCTTGAGCAGGCGCAGCCAGAGGCGCAAGCGGTCCTTGGCGGCGCTCATATCTCGCCCCCCGAAAGGGACAGCGTGTGGCCGTTCACGGCGGCAGCACCGTCAGACAGCAGGTAAAGCGCTGCGGCAGCGACCTCGGCGGTTTCGACAAAGCGGTTCTGCGGGCTGGCCTTTGCCAGGATGGCACGCGCCTCATCTTCGCTCTTGCCGGTGGTGTGCACGATGTTGTCGACGCTGCGGGCCAGCAGCGGCGTGTCGATGAAGCCCGGGCAGATGGCGTTTACGGTGATGCCGGTGCGGGCCAGTTCCAGCGCCAGCGCACGGGTCAGGCCGACGACGCCGTGTTTCGCCGCGACATAGCCCGCGACATAGGGATAGCCCTTGAGCCCGGCAGTGGAGGCGACGACGATCAGCCGCCCCTTGCCCGCCTCCTTCATCCCGGTCAGCGCCGCCTGCCAGACGTTGAAGACGCCCGTTACATTGACCGCCATCATCTCGGCCATGTCCTGCGCGGTAATCTTGTGAAAGGGTGCCGAATGGGCGGCACCCGCATTTGCGATCACCCCGGTGACCGGCCCCTGTGCGTCACGCGCGGCAGCAAAGGCTGCGGTCACCGCTTCCGGATCGGTCACATCGCAAAGCTGATAGGGCAGCCCCTGCTCTTTCAGCGGCGCTTCGCGGCGGCCCATGATGGTGACAGCCACACCGGTCTGCGCCACCGCATGGGCAATCGCCGCCCCCACGCCGGTGCCGCCTCCTGTGACGATCACATGGCCTGTCATACCTGTTCCACTTCCGCCGCGCGGTCGGCCAGCCGCCAGGTCTGATCGCGGCCCGCTTCATAGGGCAGTGGCCATTTCGCGTGGCGGTCGCCAATCTCGGCCCCGGCATGCAGCGTCCAATAGGGGTCCGACAGATGCGGCCGCGCCAGGCAGACAAGATCGGCGCGCCCCGCCATCAGGATCGAATTGACATGATCGGCCTCGTAGATGTTGCCGACGGCCATCGTCCTGATCCCGGCCTCATTGCGGATGCGGTCAGAGAAGGGTGTCTGGAACATGCGGCCATAGCTTGCCGGGTGGTTGACCGAGGTCTGACCGGCGGAAACGTCGATGATGTCTGCGCCTGCCGCCTCGAACATCTTTGCGATTTCAACAGCTTCTTTCGGGGTCACCCCGTCATCGCCGGCCCAGTCATTGGCAGAGATGCGCACCGACATCGGCTTGTCTTCGGGCCAGACCGCGCGCATGGCGGCAAAAACCTCCAGCGGGTAGCGCATGCGGTTCTCCAGGCTGCCGCCGTATGCGTCCGTGCGGACATTGCTGAGCGGCGAGATGAAGGAGGAGATGAAATAGCCGTGCGCAGCATGCAGTTCGATCATGTCAAAGCCCGCGCGCTCCGCCATTTCGGTGGCGGCGACAAATTCATCGCGCACCCTGTCCATGTCTTCGCGGGTCGCCTCCTGCGGCGTGGCGTTGCCATCCGACCATGGGATGGCGGAGGCCGAAATCAGCGGCCAGTTGCCCTCTTTCAACGGCATGTCCATGCCTTCCCAGCCGATCCGGGTGGAACCCTTGCGCCCGGAATGGCCGATCTGGCTGCAGATCTTTGCACCCGTCTCTGCGTGAACGAAATCGGTGAGGCGTTTCCATGCCGCTTCGTGTTCGGGGGCATAGAGGCCGGGACAGCCGGGCGTGATCCGCCCCTCGGGCGAGACGCAGGTCATCTCGGTATAGACCAGCCCGGCGCCGCCCTTGGCCCGTTCACCGTAATGGATCAGGTGCCAGTCGGTGGGGCAGCCATCGACCGCCTTGTATTGCGCCATGGGCGAGACGACGATGCGGTTGGCAAGATCCATCTTGCGCAGGCGGAAGGGTGCGAACATCGGCGCGCGCACCGGGCCATTGCTGCCCGCGCCCGCCTGTTCCATGAACCACTTTTCCGCGCCTTCCAGCCACTTGGAATCACGCGCGCGCAGATTCTCGTGGCTGATCCGCTGGCTGCGGGTCAGCATCGAATAGTTCAGCTGCACCGGGTCCAGATCGAGGTAGCGTTCGACATCTTCAAACCATTCGAGCGAGTTGCGCGCCGCCGATTGCAGGCGCAGCACCTCAAGTCTGCGCGCGTCTTCATATTTCTCGAATGCTTTCGCAATGTCGCGTTCCTCGTGTACATGCTCCGCCAGCGAGATCGCGGATTCCAGCGCCAGCTTGGTCCCCGAGCCGATGGAGAAATGCGCCGTCGCGGCGGCATCCCCCAGCAGCACGACGTTCTTGTGGTGCCAGGTTTCACACAACACGCGGGGGAACCTGATCCAGGCGGACCCCCGGATGTGTTTGGCATTGGTCATCAGGCTGTGGCCAGCCAGATGGTCCTTGAACACCTCTTCGCAGATCGCGATGGTCTCGGCTTGCGTCTTGTCGCCAAAGCCGTAGTTGTCGAATGTCTGCTGCGAACATTCGACGATGAAGGTCGCCGTGTCCTTGTCGAACTGATAGGCATGCACCCAAAGCCAGCCCTTGTCGGTCTTCTCGAAGATGAAGGTGAAGGCATCGTCGAACTTCTGATGGGTGCCAAGCCAGAGGAACTGGCATTTGCGCACATCGATGTCGGGCTGGAAAGTGTCCTGGAATTCCAGCCGGGTCTTGGAATTCAGCCCGTCGCAGGCGACCACAAGGTCATAATCGTCCATATAGGCAGATGCGCTTTCGACTTCGGTTTCGAATTGCAGGTTCACACCCAGTTCGCGGGCCCGCGCCTGCAGGATGATCAGCAATTGCTTGCGCCCGATGCCGCAGAACCCATGGCCGGAGCTGACCGTCTTCTGACCCTTGTAGACCAGCGCCATGTCATCCCAATAGGCAAAGTGGCTGCGGATTTCGCGGGCCGAGACGGGATCATTGGCTTCGAGGTTGGCCAATGTCTCATCCGACAGCACCACGCCCCAGCCGAAGGTATCGTCCGGCTTGTTGCGCTCCAGCACGGTCACATCCGCATCCGGGTTCCGCAACTTGGTCGAAATGGCGAAATACAGCCCGGCGGGACCGCCGCCCAGACAAATTGCACGCATGGTCACATCCCCTCTTCAAAGCAGTTGCCGCAAGGCTATGCGGTTTTATTTTTTACTTCAAGCAAAAATATTTTAAGGTTGAAGTAAAATGCATTCCCTGCCCCCGGACCCGCCTTTCCGTCGGATTGAGGATGGCTCTTGCCGCCCGATTGGGCCAATGTCGCGCCATGACTGACAAACAGATAAATCCCGATTGGGTTGCAGTGGATGCAGGCGCAGATGGGCTGCGGGCCTGGGCGATGCAGGGCGGCCGCGCGGTGGCGCAGGTGCAGCAGGCCGGATCAAACGCGCGTGACCTGACAGCTGACGGGCTGCGCCCTGCCCTGCAGGACCTGACCGCGGGTTGGCAGTTCGGCAGCAAGACGCCGGTGGTGATCTGCGGCCCGCTTGAAGGCAGTGCGGCCGCGCTGCGGGCGGTGCCCTGTACGCCACTGGGCGAAAGCCTGCCACGCGCCAGCGACGCGGCATCGCCGCTCTACCCGGTGCCGGGATTGCGGCAGAAGTCCCCCGCCGATGTCATGCAGGGCGGGGAAACCCGCATCGCCGGGTTCCTGGCGCTCAACCCCGGCTGGGACGGGGTGATCTGCCTGACCGGGCCACACAGCATCTGGGCCGAGGTCAGCGCGGGCGAAGTGGTCAGCTTTCAAAGTTTCATGAGCGGCGAGCTGGTCGCGCTGCTTCGACAACATTCGACCCTGCGCCCTGCCCTGGCCCAAGCCACCATCGACATGGCCGATTTTGGCGCGGCGGTGTCGGACAGCCTGAGCCGGCCCGAACGTCTGGCCGCCCGTCTGCTGGCGATCCGCTCCGGGCATCTGTCGGGTTCTGCGGCAAAGGGCGCGGCGCTTGCACAGTTGAACGGTCTGCTGATCGGGGCGGAACTGGCGGCGGCGCGCCCCTATTGGCTGGGTCAGAACCTGGCCCTGATCGGCGCGCCGGAACAGACCCGTCTTTATGCGGCGGCGCTGGAGGCGCAGGGCGCCCCCGCAACCGTCGCGGAAGCGGCCCGTATGGCGCTGGCCGGGCTGACCGCCGCCTACCGCCTGGCTGAGGGCTGACATCAAGCCTGTTGACCTGTGCCGACGCCGCGTTTACTTAACATGATAAGTTAAACGGGGAGAGCGGCTGTGAACTGGAAAGAGTTTCGAAAGCGCGGCGCGGATGCTGCGCACTGGGCATCGGATTATCACCGCGACCTGCGCGCGCGGCCTGTCAGGGCGCGCAGCAAGCCGGGCGATGTGCTGGCGCAATTGCCGCTCTGCCCGCCGGATGCGGCACAGCCTGTCGATGACATCCTTGCCGATCTGGAACAGACCATCCTGCCGGGGATGACCCATTGGCAGCACCCCCGTTTCTTTGCCTATTTCCCGGCCAATGCGGCCCCCATATCGGTCCTGGCGGAATATTATGTCAGCGCCATCGCGGCGCAATGCATGCTCTGGCAGACCTCGCCGGCGGCGACGGAACTGGAGACCCGCGTCTGCGACTGGATGCGCCAGGCCATCGGCCTGCCCGAAGGATTCTCGGGCGTGATCCAGGACAGCGCCAGCACCGCAACGCTTTGTGCGGTGCTCAGCATGCGGGAGCGCGCGCTGGACTGGGCGGGAAATGCCGAAGGGCTGAGCGGCCAGCCCACCCTGCGCATCTATTGCTCGGCCGAGGTGCATACCTCCATCGACCGGGCGATCTGGATCAGCGGCATCGGCGAGGCAAATCTTGTGCGCATCCCCACGGGCGGCCCCACCCGCGCGATGGATGTGGCTGCCCTGCGCGCCGCTATCGCGGCGGACCGGGCGGCGGGGATGCTGCCTGCCGGGATCATCGCCTGTGTCGGCGGCACCAGTGCGGGGGCGACAGATGACATCGCCCGCGTGATGGATGTGGCCGAGGCCGAGGGGCTTTACACCCATGTGGACGCGGCCTGGGCGGGCTCCGCCATGATCTGCCCCGAATTCCAGAACCTCTGGGCGGGGGTGGAACGCGCGGATTCGGTGGTGCTGAACCCGCACAAATGGCTTGGCGCGCAATTCGACTGCACCACCCATTTCCTGCGGGACCCTGCGACGCTGGTGAAAACGCTGGCGATCCAGCCGGAGTATCTGAAAACCCATGGCGCGGACGGGATCATCAACTATTCCGAATGGTCCGTGCCGCTGGGCCGCCGGTTCCGCGCGCTGAAGCTGTGGTTCCTGATCCGGGCGCATGGGCTGGACGGGCTGCGCCAGATGATCCGCAACCACGTGGACTGGACCGTGGGGTTGGCACAGCGGCTGGCCGGGGTGCCGGGTTTCGAGATCGTGACCCAGCCGATGCTGTCGCTCTTCACCTTCCGCTATGCGCCCCCCGGTGCCGGGGACCTGGACGCGCTGACCCAGGACCTGGTGAACAGGATCAACGACGACGGGCGGATCTATCTGACACAGACGCGGATCGACGACGCGCTGGTGATCCGCTTCCAGGCCGGCGCCTTTACCGCAACAGCCGAAGATGTGGAGATGGCGTTTGACGTGATCACGGAACTGGCGGCGGATATGCACCCCACCTGAGCCGGAACGACCTCAGGGCGCGACGACAGTCACACCGGGAATGCGCTGGATGGTCAGCAGATCCTCGTCATAGATATCCGTCATCTGTTCGACCAGCTCATCGGTCCAGCCGGGCATGTCGAGCTCTTCCTCGATCTCTTCCTCCAGCGCAAACTTGTCGAGGAAGGCCGAAATCACCCGGCGTTTCTGCATCTCGGACATGCCGGGGTGGTTGTCGATGTAGGCCCGGAAGCGCTGCATGCCTTCCTTGCTCATGATCGCCGCCAACAGGTCGAAACCGCCTGCAATCTTCTCGTGATGTTCGACACCCGCCATCTCGCGGATGATCTGGGACCAGATCAGCGGCATGTCCTCGTTGCACCAGACGGTGATCGGGATATCGGGCGCGGCCTGACGGATCGCCAACAGGGTTTCGGACCATTTGACATCCAGCGGCCCGCGCCCGCCCCAGAAGGCGGTATCGGATTTCTCCAGGGCAACGGAATGCAGCACCGGCAACAGCGCCGCCGGATTGCGGATCGCCAGAAAGATCTCCACCTCGTCATCGGGGAAAATCTCGGACATGTTGCGCATCCGCGCTGCCGCGTCGGGATAGAGCCTTCCCTGCCGCACCGCCGTGCCTGCGGTGCGAAAGAAATTGGGATCGGAGAGGATCACCCGGTCGGCGGGGTCATCATCAAGGATGACATCCAGGAGCACCGCGCGCGCATCGGGTCCGGCCGGCGCCCGGTGCATCGCGTTCAGCGTATCGCGCACCAGCTTGCGGTAGGTCCCCGGACCGGGGATCATGATTCCACGTTCCCGGAACTGGGCGGCATTGCGCAGCATGGATTTGATCAGCCGGTCCTGTTCGGTGTAATGGGCGCCAGTATGCAAGATCAACTGCATGGTATTTGCTTCGCACTTTCCTGATTTCGCCCTTCCTTATCCCGTTGCGGCATCTGTGTAAAACTGCAAATGCGCGCCCCGTCCGGTCTGGTGAAAACCGGCCGGATCACCTGCCGCCCGGCCTGCCCGCCCGACCGGCCGATCACAGCGGCGCCGCGGGGCAAAAGATTTTTCACCGCGCCTCACGGACCCGCTTGCATCCGCAATCGCGATCCACTAAAGAACGCCCACGCTTGAACGGACATCCCCTTCAACGCGTCATCGCCTCAGGCGACGGCCCCTATAGCTCAGCTGGTAGAGCAACTGATTTGTAATCAGTAGGTCCGCGGTTCGAGTCCGTGTGGGGGCACCATTTAATTCCAATAACATCTTGCAATTAAACGGCTTTCTGGAGCGAACTACAGTTCAATCCACCCCAGAAACCACCTTTGACGGTTTCATGGCGCTGTCGATCAATTGGTCAGAAGGTCAAAGCGCGTCTGGAAGTATCCGACGAAGGCCGCATCCGACGCGGCCTCGAAACGTTCAATCTCGGCTGTAAGGCGGTCAAAGGTGCTTTGGTGCATGCCCTTACCCGATCAGCAGTCAACTCCGGCAGGGTGCGGCGCGACGCCGCCATCGCTGCCGAGATAGCGACCGGGACAACCTGTGCCAGCGTTTTCGATTGGCATTGACGCTGAACCCGTTGATACTGAGCCATGCTGTCAACATCCCTGAAATCAGTTTTGCATCACGCCAGATACTTCCCTTTGTGGTCGGCACTGACCATCAATCGATGGCGCGCCTTTGATTTGCAGTCTCGCGCATTGGGGACAGCGTGTGGAACGGTTATGCGTTGGTTTCCGCCCGCAAGAAACCGGTTTGACCGCGAAGCCAGACGGGTTTTTTCCGATATGAAGCGCAGTGAGCGCGCCAAGCTAGGCCAGCGTATGGGCCGCCAGATGGGGCGGACACTCTTTGAGATATATCACGATGCCGAATTTCAGACCCAACACCACAAATTCAGGAGCTCAGGCCCGGGCCTTGATGCTCTGAAAGCGGCGAACGCGGCAGGCAAGGGAGCAATCATTGTTTCCGGCCATTTCGGGCAGTGGGAAGCTGTTCGCGCTGTGATCAGGATGCATGGGCTCGAAAGCGGAGCTGTGTATCGGCCGCACAAGAACCGTCATTATGCGCGACGGATTCTTGCCGGTATCGAAGCGGGGGGAAGACCGATCCTGGCGACCGGCCGTGTGGGAACCGGGGGGCTTGTTCGACACCTGCGGGATGGAGGCATTATCTCCATCTTGTTGGATGAAAAATATGCCGAAGGTGTACGAATACCGTTTCTTGGGATTGATGCGCTGACATCCTTGGCCGCCGCTCAGCTTGCGCTGAAATATGATCTGCCCATGATCCCCGCCTATGGTACGCGCGTTGACGACGGCAACGCATTTCAGGTGGACTTCGAAGCTCCAATCCCCCACTCCGACAGCATAACCATGACCCGCGCGTTCAACGACAGTCTATCTGCGCGGATCATGGCAAACCCGGAACAATGGTATTGGATGCTAAGGCGTTGGGGGGTGGAGTAGGCGAAGGTCTGAGCCTTTCTGCTTCCTGCCTTTGAAACTACTCCGTTAAATGTTCAATGTCCGCTTTCGGAGAGCCAGGCCCAAATCAGAATGTACTGCCGAAGGTCCGTTCCGGGCCGTCCGTGACGATGGCCCAAACCCTTTGACCTGCCCCCCGGCTCGTCCTTCGTTCATAACGAGAGTCTGGCGGTTTGGACTTACCCTCGCCCCCCGGTAAAAGTCCTGCATGGGATGGCTTTTGAAGGTTGCCCGGACCGCGGCTATCGAATAGGAACGAATACAGAACTATTGACGTGGACGCGGGGATGACAGATCGTTTCCATCACGATGAAGAGGGCCGACAGCAGTGCTGACATCCGTAGAACTTTGCGCTGGTGCCGGCGGTCAGGCCCTCGGGCTTGAGAAGGCCGGATTTGCCCATACCGCATTGGTCGAGATCGACAGTCATTGCTGCAACACGCTGCGCCACAACCGGCCCGGCTGGAACGTCCTTGAAGAAGACATGCGTCTCTTCAAGGAGGGTGCCGAGGCCTACAAGGGTGTGGACCTGCTGGCAGGCGGCCTGCCCTGCCCGCCATTCTCCATCGCCGGGAAACAGCTTGGCGAAAAGGACGAGCGCAACCTGTTCAACGATGCCATCGACATTATTGACGCCGCCCGCCCCCGCGCAGTGATGATCGAAAACGTGCGCGGTTTCCTGGGTGCGGTTTTTCATGACTATCGGGAGCGGCTGAAAACACAGCTGGACAAGCTGGGGTATCAGACGGACTGGCGGCTGCTGAACGCCTCGGACTATGGCGTTCCGCAGCTACGGCCGCGTGTGGTGATTGTGGCAATTGCAAAGGACCGTGCGGAATACTTCGATTGGCCGGAAGCGAATGTGCACAACCCGCCGTCGGTCGGGGAAACATTGCAAGACCTGATGGCGGCGCGGGGCTGGCCGGGTGCGGCGGAATGGGCTGCAAAGGCCGATGAAATTGCGCCGACCATCGTGGGCGGTTCCAAGAAACATGGCGGCCCGGACCTTGGCCCGACGCGCGCGCGTGCGGCCTGGGCCACTTTGGGCGTCGAGGGGCGGACCATTGCGCCCGAGGCACCCGATCGCTTTTTCACGGGGATGCCGCGCCTGACGGTCCCGATGGTGGCGCGGATTCAGGGTTTCCCGGACGACTGGCATTTTACCGGGGCCAAGACCAATGCCTATCGCCAGGTCGGCAATGCCTTTCCGCCGCCGGTTGCCCAGGCGGTATCGGGCCAGATCGCAAAAGTGCTGCGCAAGCGCGTGCTGCGCGTGGTCAACGGCTAGGCTTCCCACAGCCGCCCGCCTGTGACAGCGTGCTGAGACACAACCGAAAGTCAGAGCGGCGGGCCTTTGAAAAAGACCATCCCAGAAAGCATCGTTCTTGCGGGTCACCGCGATTACGACCTGCTGAGTGCAATCGCGGATGAGATCACGAAACGCGCGGGCGGGGCCGGGGCGCTGGCCGCCGGGTTCTCGGCCATGCTGCGCCAATGCGTCGATGATGTGATCATGACCCCCAAGACGGGGCGGCGCTCTTATGATGAGCTGGAAAAGACCGAAAAGACCTATATCGGCACGCGGGTCGAGATTGAGCTGCGCGCGATGCTGTCGCTGCCCAAAGGCAGGCTGGACACCGTCATTCTCGGGCATGACGTGGACATCAAGAACACGATGGGCAGCAACTGGATGATCCCGACCGAAGCCATCGGCCATCCCTGCATCCTTGTGGCCGCGGATGAGATTCGCGCGCGCTGCTACCTCGGTCTGATCGTGGCACATCCGGAATATCTGACCCTGGGCCAGAACAAGGATTCCAAGAAAAGCGTATCGGCGCCGGGGTTTGCCAATATCTTCTGGTTGCTGTTGGATCATCCCTATCCGCCGAACTTCTGGCGCAGGGTTCCTGCCGATGTAATCGAAGGCATCTTTGCAGGGAGGTCGGGCAATCAGCGCATGGCCAATCTGTTTCGCGCGGTGCAGCGCGCGCCGATCACCCGCGACGTGGTCGAGGCGGTGGCCCAGCAACAGGATTTCATGCGGCGCATCCGTTCGGACAATGGCAGGGGCACCCGGGATCATCTGGCCCGCGAGGGCATCCTGCTGCTCTCCGGCCAGTATGACGCGCCGCTGATTGCAGCCCTGGGGCTGCCCGCCTGTTCGGGCAGCGAATTTGTCTCTTACCGGCCGGTGTCGCAGGGCGAGGCCGATCTGGCGGCGGCCCATGGCATTGCGCTGGTCTGGCCGCCTGACCCCTAAAGCGTTTCGGGATATACCTGAATCACTTGTTCGCTGCCTCTCCCTGCGGTCGAACGCGAAAAGTGATGTTGGATGTTTCAAGTTCATCCCGAAACGCTGTAGTCACCCGGAATCAAAGTTCGATTCATTGAATACAGCTCTCAACGGCGGGTTCGCGCCCGAGCCCGAGGGCGGCCCTCCCTTTGGCGAGGCATTTTCACTTTTTGATACTTCGCAGCATTTTGCGAGGTCGGAGTTGCGCACCCGCCGTTTTGCCGGAGGCAAACCTGCGGTTTGACGGGGGCGGTGTCAGGTGCGAACCGGATCGCAAGCGATCCGGGGGCAGTGGAAAATGGTGCGCATTTCGTTTCCGCCATACTCGCGCATGCTGCGCCGTGTGGAATCGGCACGCCTTTGGCGTGACGGGAGGGCGATTTTGTGCCCTCTGCCAAATCACGACCGGAAATCACGACCGGATTGAGTGTTTGGACATTCTTCACCGCACATTGGTCCAGAACGCCCCCCAGGTCGGGCGCTCCCCGGCCTGCACCTCAGGTCAAACGCGGCCCGTTGAGTGCGGAAATCCCGGTCAGAGCACCACTTCGATCAGGCTGGGGCCCTTGCGGGTCAGCCCGTCTTGCAAGGCGGCTTCCAGGTCTTCGCATGTGGTCACCCGGACGGCATCCACCCCCATGGAGTGCGACATCTGCACCCAATCCAGCGCCGGGCGGTCGAGGCTGAGCATGTCGATTGCGCGGGGCCCGGGGTTGCCGACGCCCACATTGGTCAGCTCGCCCCGCAGGATCTTGTAGCTGCGGTTGGCAAAGACCAGCGTCGTGATGTCCAGGTTTTCCCGCGCCATGGTCCAGAGCGCCTGCACCGTGTACATCGCCGAGCCGTCCCCGGTCAGCGCCATCACCCGGCGGTCCGGACAGGCAATCGCCGCGCCGATGGCGGCGGGCAGGCAATAGCCGATGGAGCCGCCGCAGTTGTTCAGCCAGGTATGGCGCGCCGTCCCCATGGTCGCGGGGGAAAACGCCCGGCCCGTTGTCACGGATTCGTCCACCACGATGCCATCCTGCGGGATTGCCCGGGCGATGCAGGCCGCCAGCTTCTCCAGATCAATGGTGCCGCTGGGCGCATCGGGCAGATCATGCCGGGCCACATGTGCGGGGGGCGTGTCGGACGCCGCCAGTGCCGTGCAGAGGCCAGTCAGCGCCGCGCCCAGATCCGCGCCTGCGTCGGCCAAAGTCACGATCTCGGCCCCCTCGCGGGTCAGGATCGCGGGCTTGCCGGGATAGGCGAAAAAGCCGATGGGTGCGCGCGCCCCGATCAGGACGATCCGCTTGAAGGGCTCCAGCACCTTCAGCGCCATGTCGATGGGATATGGCACGCGGCCAATGGCCACCCGCCCTGCCCCGCGTTCCAGCCGCGCGTTGGACCATTCCGACAACAGCTTGCAGCCGGTTTTCGCAGCGATCCGTCCGGCGGTTTCAAGGTTCTCTTCGGTCAGCGCCGTGCCGCCCAGCAGCAGCAGGGTTTCCGGCCCATCCAATGCGGCAGAGGCCTGCGCCAGCTTGCTTTCGTCAAAGGGCGCCGGTGCGGGGGCGTCCAGTGCAGCCGCCGGGCTGCCGCCTGCATCCCAGGCGGTGTCGCTGGGCAGGATCAGGATCGCGATCTGCCCCGGTGCTGTCATGGCGGCCTGCACCGCTTCTGCGGCATCCCGGCCCACGGACGCGGCAGAACCAGATGTGCGCACCCAATGCGAAACCGGGCGCGCGATGCCTTCGATATCGGCGGTCAGCGGCGCATCCAGCGCAATATGGCCGGAGGCATGTTCGCCAACGATGTTCACCACGCCGGAACCGGCCTTTTTCGCGTTGTGCAGGTTGGAGACCCCGTTGGCCAGCCCCGGCCCCAGGTGCAGCAGCGTCGAGGCGGGTTTGCGCGCCATGCGGTAATAGCCGTCAGCGGCCCCGGTGGCGACGGCCTCCTGCAGGGCCAGAATGGAACGCATGCCCGGAATATGGTCCAGTGCCGCGACAAAATGCATCTCGGAGGTGCCGGGATTGGTGAAACAGACCTCCACCCCGTTGGCCAGCAGGCTGTGCACCAGGCTCTCGGCGCCGTTCATGTGATCGTCTTTCACGTGTTTTCCTTTTCTGCAGCCCAATAGAGGGCCCGCAAGTCCTTCTTCAGTATTTTCCCGATGGTGCTGCGCGGCAAGGCATCGCGCAGCTCGACCGCCGACAGGCGCTGGCTTTTGCCCAGTTTGGCATTGGCCCGCGCCAAGATCTCTTCGGCCCCGCGCGATGCCCCCTCGCGCCGCACCACAAGGCCCAGCGGGGTTTCTCCCCAGGCCTCGGACGGCACGCCGATCACGGCGGCATCGGTCACATCCGGGTCATCCAGCAGCACCAGCTCCAGATCATTGGCATAGATGTTCAGCCCGCCCGAAATGATCATGTCCTTCTTGCGGTCCGACAGGGTGAGAAAGCCGTCTTCGTCCAGATGGCCCATATCGCCGGAGCGAAAGTACACATGGCCCTGGGCGTCACGCCAGATGTAATCCGCCGTCAGGTCGTCGCGGCCAAAGTATCCCGCCATCATGGTGGGGCCACGTCCGCAGATTTCGCCGACCTGCCCCGGCGGCACCTCGTTCCCCTGCACGTCGATCAGGCGGATTTCATTGCCCGGCGCGGCTTTGCCCACGGTATGCAGCTTGTCGGGGTGCTCATCCGCGACCAGAACGGTGACGCCGCCGCCTTCGGTCAGCCCGTAGTATTCGATCAGCTTGCCGGGAAAGCGCGCCAGCACATCGCGTTTGACATCCGCGCGCAGCGGTGCGGAGGTCGAGAATTTCATCCGCATGGAGGACAGATCGAAACTGTCGAAATCGGGCACATCCATGATACGTTTGTATTGCACAGGCACCAGCATGGTATGGGTGATCTGTTCGCGCTGGACGATTTCCAGATAGCGGCGCGCATCGAATTTCGGCATCAGGTACACGGTCGACCCGCCGAACAGGGTCGGGACAAAGGCCACGATGGTGGTGTTGGAATATAGCGGCGTGGACAGCAGCGTGCGGGCCTCCGCGTCATAGCCGTTGGGCGTGACCCGGTCCATCTGGGCGGCGCGCATCAGGTGGTCGTGCACGATGCCCTTGGGGGTGCCGGTGGTGCCCGAGGAATAGATCAGGTTGAAGGGGTCCTTCATGTCGATGGGCACCATCGGATCAGAGGTCCCGGCCCCCGCCAGTGCGGCCTCATAGCCGTCATAGCCCGCCGCCGTGAAATCCAGCGCGAAGCGGTGAAGTGCCATGTCGCCCAGAAACCCGTCCAGCAGGTCGCGATAGGCCTCCGCGACAAAGATCGCCTTTGCCCCGCAATCCGCGATCATTTTCTGCAGCGCCTCGGGCGATGCCATGGAGGAGAGCGGCGTGACGCATCCCCCCGCCCGCAGGATACCCATGAAAAGCGTGGCATAGGGGATCGAATTGGGCGACAGGATCGCCACGTTGTCCCCCTTTTGCAGCCCTCGCCCCAGCAGCAGATTGGCCACCCGGTTGATCCCGGTATCAAAGGCGCCCCAGGTCAGTTTCTCATCGCCACAGACCAGCGCCATCCGGTCGGGATGGGCGGCGGCATTGGCGCGGACACGCGCGACGATGGTTTCGGTGGGGGGCGTGTCGCCAACAGGTGGGTTGATGGGTATCATGGCGCTCAGGCTGTTGTTGGTTCGGTCTGTCTTGCGCGCCATGCCAGCAGGATCGGCAGGGCACAAAGGGCGGCACCGACGATGAACGACAGGCTGTAGCCCCAGTCCAGCAGTTCGGTGTGCGGTGCGGCAATCAGGACACCGCCAAAGAACAGCAGGACCCGCAGCGGCAGCTCGAACCGCCCGCGCAACGGACCGATCAGGCTGATGTAGCCCTGGAGTGCCGAGGCGATCATCGCGACGCCGATCAGCGCACAGCTCAGCGCCACCGTGACCTCCCATGCCGGGGCCTGGCCGATCAGCGCAGGGTTCAGCACAAAGAAGAAGGGCGCGATATAGATCACCCCACCGAGGCGCATCGCCTCGAACCCGGTGGCGATGGGGTTGGACCCGGCCATGGTGGAGGCCGCGAAGGCGCCCAGCGCCACGGGCGGCGTGATATAGCTGACCATGCCCCAGTAGAGGATGAACAGGTGCACCGCGAGCTGGTTCAGCCCACCCGCCTCAAGCGCGGGGGCCAGCACCACGGCCAGAAAGATGTAGCAGGCGGTCACCGTCATCCCCATGCCGAAGATAAAGGCGGTCAGCGCCCCCATCAGCAACAGGACAAGCGTGTTGTCCCCGGCCAGGAAGACCAGTTCGTTCACCAGCGTGCCCGCCAGCCCGGTGGCGGAGAAAGAGCCGACAATCAGGCCGACACCCAGCAGGATGGCGGTCAGCTCTGCCAGCCCCATGCCGACGCCCACGATCATATTGCCCAGCCGCTGCCCGTTCAGGCGGAAGCGGGCGCGGAACTGGTTCACGATCAGCAACAGGACAGTGGCATAAAAGGGCGCGGAGGATTCCTTGCGCAGCCCGATCATCATGTAGAGCAGCAGCGCGAAGACAAAGATATAGGGCCAGCCCTCGATCATCACTTCCTTGAGCCGCGGCAGATCCGGCTTGGGCAGGCCACGCAGACCGCGCCGGGCCGAATAGGCGTCGATCTGGGCAAAAAGGCTCCAGTAATACAGGATGCTGGGAATGGCGGCGGCCAGCGCGATCTCCACATAGGGGCGCG
The DNA here is from genome assembly GCF_028807335.1 of Sulfitobacter sp. PR48. Taxonomy (NCBI): domain Bacteria; kingdom Pseudomonadati; phylum Pseudomonadota; class Alphaproteobacteria; order Rhodobacterales; family Roseobacteraceae; genus Sulfitobacter; species Sulfitobacter sp. PR48. The sequence goes on from NZ_JARAMM010000008.1 coordinate 166,106, forward strand.
ACAGGAAGGACGCCATGACAAAGGCCGTGGCCCCCATGATCGGCGGCATCAGCACCCCGCCGGTGGAGGCGCAGGCCTCTGTCGCGGCGGCGGTCTTGGCGGAAAAGCCGGTCTTGCGCATCGCCGGGATCGACACGGCACCCGTGGTCAGCACGTTCGAGATGACAGAGCCCGACATGGACCCCATGAAGCCGCTGGCAAAGATCGAGACCTTGGCGGCACCGCCCCGGTAACCGCCGACCAGCCCAAGCGCCAGATCGTTGAAGAACTGCCCGCCGCCGGTGCGTTGCAGCACCGCCCCGAACAGGATGAAGCCGATGACCACGCCGCCGAAGGCCTTCATCGGAATGCCGAAAGAGCTTTCGGCGGAATAGATGTGATAGGGCACGGTCTGCATGAAGGTGCTCTGGAAGCCCGAGAACGGGTCCGGCACATGCCCGGCAAAGGTGGGGTAAAAGGCAAAGAGCGTCACGATCAGGAACAGGATCAACCCGCCCGCGCGGCGCGTCGCCTCAAGGATCAGAAAGAAGAAGACGACCGAGACATATTGCGCCGTCTCGGGTGCGGCATATTCCCAGCCCTGCGACAGGTTCGCCTGTGCGGTCTGGGTCAGATACCAGGTACAGGCAAGCGAGGCCGCGAAGAACGCCCAGTCCAGCAGCGAGGGCCTGCCGCCCTTGCCACCGCGCATCTGGAAAATCAGGAATGTCAGGGCCAGGAAGATCCCGCCCAAAAGATACAGATAGCGCCCCTCGATCAGCACCAGCCCGAAAAGCTGCGTGTTGAACAGCTGGTTGACCACCAGCACCAGCGACAAAAGCGTGCCGGTGATGACGACCCAGCGGGCGGGCCCGGTGATGCGCTCTGCCGGGGTCTCCCCGTCGATTGCGACTTCTTCGACCGCTTTTGTGGCGGTGTTCTTGTTCTGCTCGGTCATCGGCTGGCTCACGAATTGGGGGAGTGCGCAGGGCAAACCGGCCGGCGAAAACGCCGGCCGGTTCGGTTACATGTCGCGAGGATCAGAAGACGACTTCGAAACCGCCATCTGCCAGCGCCTTGCGGCGGGCTTCGGCCCAGGCTGCTTCCCAGTCAGAGGGGTTGGCGGCCTTGGTTTCTTCCCAGGCTTTTGCCAGGACAGCCTGACGGGCAATCAGCTTGTCGTTATGCGCCTGTGCCGCATCGGTCCAGACACCCGCTTCGGTGTAATAGCGGATTGCACCCTCGTGGTAGGGAACCACCCACTCCATGTCCTGCTTGTCCATGGCCCAGCCGCCGATGCCCGGTGCCTTGCCGTCATACTGCGGGAAGAGTTCGACCATCGCCTTGGTCATGTTATAGACGAGATCCGCATCGGTGGCTTCGATCGCCGTCAGAACCGGATAGGCATAGCCCGCCCCCTGATAGCCGTCGGTGCCGTCGATGGTGGCCCCGACCATGGCCTTGTTCGGCGTAAAGAAGGGCGCGATGGCCGTCATCCGGGCCAGACCTTCGGCATTGTCGGGGTCAATCGGCGGCCAGAACAGCCCGCGCGGCCCCGCTTCGGCCTCATAGGCCTTGCCGGAGTTGGTGGAGGCGAAGGCCGCATCGACCTGGTTTTCGATCAGCCCGGTCCAGCTGGCGCCGAAACCGCCGAAATCGACCCGCTCCACGTCATCCCATGTCAGACCGCCATAGGCGAGATAGGCTTCGGTGTTCACGTTCAGCGCGGGCGCGCCGACGATATAGGCCACGCGCTTGCCCTTGAGGTCGGAAAATTCCTTGATGCCAAGGTCGTTTGCCACGCCGACAGCGAGGTTGATCGCGCCGCCGTTGTTGGCCATCAGCACGCGAATGGGCTGCGGGCCCCAGTTCTCCGCACCGAAGTCAAACACGCCCTCCTGCGCCATGAAGCTGCCGCCAACGCCGGTGGCAGAGAATTCCACCCGGCCCTGCCGCAGCGGCTCTGTCCGCGACACGTCGTTCTTGCCCGGCAACACGCGCAGGTTCACCCCCGCCGCATCCTGAAGCGCTGCCCCGATGGCAACGGCCTGGTTGTAGCCGGCCGAACCGGTGTCATAGGCCGTCCAGCTCATTTGCTTGGGCAGATCAAAATCCTGCGCGGTCGCCATGGTGGCCGTCAGGCCCAGCGCCGCAATCGTCGTCTTGATGTAGTACATAGATTCCTCCCCGGAATGTCGTAACGCCCCCACAGCTGAAAGCGTTCTGAACTTGATTTGGTCTTGTCTCTCCCTCGTGCGAAATTCAATTCCGCCTTACGGAACAAGATATGAAGCATGGCTTTCGGGAGTCAACACCACATCGCAGCGTCCGGAGCACATCACAGGGCCCGGCGGACGCCTGTTTCTGTCGCACCTCGACCCGCCGCCGCCCCTGGCCTATGCAGGGCATGTCAACAGTTTTGAAGGGCCCGATATGACCGCAAGCCTGAAAGACCTGCCCCAGATCGAGGCACTGCTGTCGCAGCCGAACATTGCTGCGCTGTCGCAGGGCTTCAGCCGTGCCGAAACGCGCGCCGCGTTACGTAGCGTCATTGCCGATCTGCGGGCTGCCCTGCTGAGCACGGATCCGCCCGCCGCCCTGCCCGATTTTGCCGGGGCCGATTTTGCCGCCTCGGTGGCGCAGCGGATCACAGCAGCGCGCGCGCCATCGCTGCGCCCGGTGATCAATGCGACCGGGATCATCATCCACACCAACCTGGGCCGCGCCCGGCTGGCGCCACAGGCCATTGCGGCGCTGGCGGCGGCCGGGGCGGATGCGAGCAACCTTGAACTCGACCTCGAAACCGGCAAGCGCGGCTCGCGCCATGCCCATGTGGAGCGGCTGATCCGGGAGCTGACCGGCGCAGAGGCTGCCGTGGTGGTCAACAATTGCGCCGCCGCCGTCCTGCTGAGCCTGATGGCCAGCGCAGGCGGGCGCAATGTGGTGGCCTCGCGCGGGGAGCTGATCGAGATCGGGGGGTCCTTCCGACTGCCCGACGTGATCGCGCAAAGCGGTGCGCAGCTGCGCGAGGTCGGCACGACCAACAAGACGCGGGTGGCGGATTACGCCAATGCCATCGACGACAACACCGCCGTGCTGCTCAAGAGCCATACCAGCAATTTCAGGATCGTGGGCTTTACCGCAGCACCCGAAAGGCAGGCGCTTGCCCGACTGGCCAGGGAGCGCCGGGTGATCCTGATGGAAGACCTTGGCAGCGGCGTGCTGGTTGACCTCACCCCCTTCGGGCTGAGCGACGAGCCGGTGGTGGCCGATGTGCTGAAGGCCGGTGTCGATCTGGTCATGTTCTCGGGCGACAAGCTGCTGGGGGGGCCGCAGGCCGGTATCATTGCCGGGCGGCAGGACATCGTGGCAGAGCTGAAGGCGCATCCGCTGATGCGCGCGCTGCGCATCGACAAACTGTCGCTTGCGGCACTTGAGGCGACCCTGCGCCTTTACCGCGCGCCCCATGATCCATTGCGGGAGGTGCCGGTGCTGCGGATGCTGTCGGCGCCGCAGGAGACGGTCGCCGCCCGTGCCGCCGCCCTGGCGGAAAGGCTGGCCGCCGTCGGCATCACCGATACCGGGACAGAGGCCACCTCGGCCCGCGTCGGCGGCGGCACGCTGCCCGAGCAGGACCTGCCCAGCGTGGCCCTGTCCCTGCGTCTGGAGGGTTTCACCGCAGAGGCGCTGAGTGCTGCGCTGCGCCGGGGCAGGCCGCCGGTGATCGGACGGATCGCGCAGGACCGGCTTTTGCTGGACCTGCGCAGCGTTGAGGACGATGAACTGTCCCTGATCGCGGATGCCTTTGCCGCGATCCTGCGCTGATGGCGGGTTTCTGCCTTGTGGTGATCGGCCATGTGGACCATGGCAAGACCGCTCTGGTGCAGCGGCTGACCGGGATCGACACCGACCGGCTGGCCGAGGAGAAAGCCCGCGGCCTGTCCATCGTGGCGGGCTATGCCCATCGCACCTATGCCAGCGGCACGGTCGATTTTGTCGATGCGCCGGGCCACAGCGATTTCGTGCAGGCGATGATTTCGGCGGCAGCGGGCGCGCGGGCCGCCCTGGTGGTGATTTCCGCCGTCGACGGCATCGCGGCCCAGACCCGCGAACACCTTGAGATTGCGGGCCTGCTTGGCCTTGCCGATGCGGTCATCGCGGTGACCAAATGCGATCTGCTGCCCCCCGGCACATTGGACGCGAGACTGGACGCCATCCGCAACGGGCTTGCCGGGACCGCCTTTGCCGAGGCGCCGATGCTCCCCTGTTCCTCGGTGACCGGCGTCGGGGTGGAGGCGCTGCAGGGGGCGATCGAAGCCCTGGCGCGGCGGGTGCCCACCGGGCCCCTGCCGGCCCATCCCTATCTGCCGGTTGACCGCGCCTTTTCCCTGCCCGGCCGCGGCACCGTCGTCACGGGAACGCTGCTGGGCGGCGCATTGACACCCGGGGCGGCCTTGCTGCTGCAACCGGGTGCCCTGCCGGTGACCATCCGGGGGCTGCACAGCCGGGACCAGGCGCAGGAGGAAATCACGGCGGGCGGGCGCACGGCGGCAAACCTGCGCGGGGTTGCGGTTGAGGATGTGCCGCGCGGTGCGGTCCTCTGCGATGCGGCGGCGGGTCCTGCATCGACCTGCATGGATGTGCAGCTGACACTGCTGGAAGCGGCAGGGCTGAAACATATGCAGGAGGTGCGGGTGCATGTCGGCACCGCCCACGCCGTGGCGCAGATCCGGCTTTTTGGTGCGGGCCGGCTGGCGGCGGGCGCGCAGGGCTTTGCCCAGTTGCGGTTCCGGCATCCGGTCATGGCCCGTGCCGGGCAACATGCCATCCTGCGCCGCCTGTCCCCGCCCCTGACCCTGGGGGGCGCGGTTGTGCTGGACCCGCAGGCGGCCCCGGCGCGGGCCGGAGACGGGGCGCGTCAGCAGGTGCTCCGCGCCGCCCTGGCGGGTGATGTGACGGAGCTCGCCCTTGCCCTGATTGCCGCCCATGGCGGTGCCGCAGACCTGCAGGAGGTGGCAAGGCTCGCGCGGAAAGATGCCGCGAACCTGCGCGCGGCGCTTGGCCCCGGGGTGGTTGAGTTTGCCCAGGGCAGGATCACCTCAGCCGATGCCATCGCCGATTGCCGCAGGGCGATGCTGGACGCCATTGCCGCGCATCACGCCCGCCATCCGGCAAGACCGGCTGTGCCGCTGTCAGCGCTCAACCCCCGCACCCGCGCGCCTGACCTGTTGCGCCATGTCCGGCAGGGGCTGATCGGTGATGGCACCTGCCGCCAGTCGGATCGCGGCCTGGCCCTGGCGCAGCACGATCCGATGGCAGCGCTGACGCCTGCGCAGCTGGACCGGCTGGCCGGGATCGGGCAGGCCTTCCGCAGTGGTGGGCTGACGCCGCCCGCCTTGTCGCAGGTTCTGAGCGGATCGGAGGATCAGGATCTGCTGGATTTGCTGGTTGCGCGCGATGAGCTGGCCGCCCTGCCCAATGTGGCACTGAAACAGACCGTGGTGTTGCACGGCGAGACCCTGCGCGCGGCGGCAATGGCCCTGCGCACGGCCTTCCCGCCGCCTGCCCCCTTCACCACCGGCGAAGCCCGCGCGGCACTTGCGACAACCCGGCGTATCATCGTGCCCCTGCTGGAGCATTTCGATACCCTCGGCGTCACCATCCGCGCGGATGACCGGCGCCGGATGGCGGAAGATCTTGCCCGGTTGCGCGACCTCGGCCCTGGCGCGGGTTGAGGGGATGGCGCACCGGGGGTTTCACACCCCCGGACCCCCGTGGTATATTTGGGGAACAATGAAACTGGCGCTCAGGGTCAGGGCCATACGGAGGTGACAGGAGTCTGGTGGCTTCCCTGGTCTTCAAAACCATGGACGCGTCGCAACGGCGTGTGGTGGGTTCGATTCCCATCCACCTCCGCCACTGGACATCGCCGCAGGATAGGCCACATTGAGCCCCGACCAGAGGGAGGGGCCGGGATGCCGAACGAGACAGCAGAGTTTTCACCACCCGGCTTTTCGCTGGCGGACCTGGCGGGGGATAGCCACAGCTTTCCGACCGGGCGCCGCGCCCTTGTCTGTTTCGTCAAGGAAGACTGCGAAACCTGCAATACGGCAGGCCCGGTGCTGGAGGCCTTTTACCGCGCCCATGGGTCGGCCCTGGATGTCCTGCTGGTGTCCCAGTCGGGCGATGACAGCACGGTTTTCGCCCGGCGCCATGGGCTGAGCATGCCGGTCCTGGATGACCGCGCCTGCAAGACGGCCTTTGACTGGGACATCGAAAGCGTCCCTTCGGTATTCCTTTGCGATGCCGGGGGCAGCAGCACGACCCGTTTCGAAGGGTTCGTGCGCAGCGACTGGGAGGCGCTGGGCGCCGAACTGGCGGCACGGACCGGCACGCCGGTCGCTGAGGTCGACTGGCAGGGCCTGCCCGCCTGGCGGCCCGGATGCGGGTCCAAACACCTGGACCCCGAGATGTTCGACAAGCTGCGCGCCGAGGCGGAGGGCAGCCCCATCCGTGCGCGGCGCATCGAGATTGCCAGCGGCGATGATGTGGCGGAGTTCATGTTCGACCAGGGGTTCTCTGACGGGTTGCCGCTGGTGCCGCCCACGCCCGAAAGGGTGATGCGGATGCTGGCAGGCACCCACCGCGACGCGCAGGAGGTGGTGGCCATCGTGCCGCCCAACATGGGCGAGGCCACGGTGGAGAAGATCGCGATCAACGCGGTGATGGCCGGGTGCAAACCGGAGTATCTGCCCGTGGTCATCGCGGGGGTCGAGGCGGTCTGCACCGATGCCTTCAACATCCACGGTGTCACCGCGACCACGATGGGTGCGGCCCCGGTGATGGTCGTCAACGGCCCGATCCGGGACAGGATCGGCATGAACATGAAGCTGGGCGCGCTGGGGGCGGGCAACCGCGCCAATGCCACCATCGGACGCGCGCTGCGGCTGGTGGTGCGCAATGTCGGGGGTGCCTCGACCGGCGGCGTCGAACGCTCCACCCTGGGCAATCCGATGAAATTCACCATGTGTTTCGCGGAATGGGAAGAACGCGCGCCCTGGGAGCCGCTGCATGTGGAACGCGGGTTCGACCGGGAGGATTCGGTGGTGACCGTCTTTGCCATGACCGGCGGGCCGGTTCATATCGTGGACCAGACCTCGCGCAGCCCGGAGCAGATCGCGGGGTCGCTGGGCATGGGGCTGGAGGGGGTATTCCTGCCCAAGATGCACAATCTGCCCATCGATGCGCTGCTGGTGATCTGCCCGGAACATATCGACACGCTGATGCGGGACGGCGCATGGGATAAGGGCCGCCTGCGCGACCGGATACAACAGGTCACGTCGCGGCCCCTGCGGGAGATGCTGGCCGATGACCGCTCCGGTGCCGGTATCCTGCCCGCTGCGGCCGCCGGGATGACGCCGGAGATGCTTGACAGCCCGGCCCCGAAATTTGCCGGTAAAGAGTACATCCATATCGTGGTGGCCGGATCGGATGCGGGCAAATTCTCTTCCGCGTTCCACGGCTGGGCCACGGGGGAGGTCGGCTCCATCTCGGTTTCCAGAAAGATTGATCTGGGTTAGGCTACGGACAGAGGAGAACGCCTATGACGACAATTCTCGACCCCACGGACGAACGCACCCCGGTAGAGCGGCAGGTGGCGGAACGTCCGGGCAGCCTGTCGGGGGTGATCGGCCTGCTGGACATCAGCAAGCCGCGCGGCAACGTGTTTCTGGATGCGCTCGAAGGTCTGCTGGCGGAAAAGGCCCCGGGCATCACCACGCGGCGCTATACCAAGCCCACCTTTGCCAAACCCTGCCCCGATGCGCTGCGCCATGAGATCCGCGACGAATGCGACTTTCTGATCGAGGCTCTGGCCGACTGAGGTTCCTGTACGACGTGCAGTATGCACGACAACGTCTGGTTTGAAATCCAGGGAATCCCGGCAGTCGCCGTCGCATCGAGCGAATTCGGACAGGCCGCAGAATCGCAGCGCCGCGCGTTGGGCATGAATGACGCGCGTTACGTGCTGGTGCCGCATCCGATCCAGGATGCGAATGACGATGAAATGCGCGCCAAGGCGGCAGCGGCGGCGGATCAGATCATCGCCGCGCTCACCGCTGGCTGAAACGCGTCGCGCAGCCTTTCCTTTCGGAAGGGCTGTGCGACGGTTCATTGAGGCGACATAGAAGACAGGGCCTTTGAGCGCGGTGCGGCACCGGCCCGAAAGGGCGCTGCGCGACATGAGGCGCGGGCCGGGCGGGAACCTGCGAGTTCGGTTCCGCGGCAGCGCGCCGTTACAGCTTCATCCCGCCCATTTCCGCAACACCGGTAAAGCTGCGGTTCCATGTGGGGCTGATCAGCACCTCGTTGATGCAGACATGGGGCGGGGCTTCGGCGATGTAGCGGACCATCGCGCCAATGTCCCCGGCCTGAAGCATCCGCGCCATGTCCTTCTCTGACGGCGGTTTGGGACGTTGCTGCATGATCGGTGTCGCCACCTCTCCGGGCATCAGGGCGGTGCAGCGGATGCCGTTCACGCCCTCGTCCTGGTTGATCGAATGGCTCAGCGCCACAACCGCGTGTTTTGACGCGGTATAGGCAGGCCCCGTCAGGCGCGACGGGTGCCGACCCGCCCAGGAGGAGGTCAGGATCAGCGTGCCCGCCCCCCGGGCACGCATCTGCGGCAGGACGGCGAGGACACCGTTCATCACGCCATTCAGGTTGATGTCCACCACCCTGGCGAAATCGGCAGCGGTGATGGCGTTCACCGCGCGGTTGGGCACGTTGATGCCTGCATTGGCCATGAAGATGTCGATCCGCCCGCGCCGGGCCATCACATCATCGCAGATCTTTTGCGTTGCATCGGCGTCAACCACGTCCAGGCTCTGCGCCTCCGCCGCGCCGCCCGCCTGGGTGATCGCCGCCGCGACGCGGTCAAGCTCTGCCTGCCGCCGCCCGGAGAGCACGACATGGGCACCGCTGGCCGCCAAAGCCCTGGCCGCCGCCTCCCCGATGCCGCCACCGGCACCTGTGACCCAGGCGGTCTTTCCTGTCAGTGTCCCCATGGTTTCCTCCCGCATGCGATGTTCGGGCCAAGACAGCCACAGAAGTCCGCCCATGTCCATTGCGCTGGCAGGACCCGCATGCTGTTCTGGACCGAGCCAACGGGAGGATGAGATGGATGTGAAGCTGACCAGGGTTTGCGAGGGGCTCGACTTTCCCGAAGGGCCGATCGCCATGGATGACGGATCAATTATCCTGGTGGAGATACGCGGCCAGCGCCTGACCCGTGTTCTGCCGGATGGGCGCAAGGTGGTCATTGCCGAACTGGGTGGTGGCCCCAATGGTGCGGCGGTGGGGCCGGACGGGATGATCTATGTCTGCAACAATGGCGGTTTCATCTGGACCGAGGGTGATGAGATCACCCGCCCCATCGGCACGCCGGATGCCTATGTCAGCGGCTCGATCCAGCGGGTCGACCCGGCGACCGGCACGTTCGAGACACTGTATGACGCCTGTGACGGCCAGCCCCTGCGCGGCCCCAATGACATCGTCTTTGACAGGGAGGGCGGTTTCTATTTCACCGATCTGGGCAAAACCACACCGGAATATGTGCATCACGGGGCCTTTTACTACGCCCTGCCGGATGGCAGCCGGATCAAGCGGGTCCACGCACCGATGATCACGCCCAACGGCATTGGGCTCTCGCCGGATGACAAGACCGTGCATGTGGCCGAAACCCGCACCGGACGGGTCTGGAGCTATGATCTGCTGGCACCCGGCAAGATCGCGCCGCATCCCTACACCATGCCGGGCAGGTTGCTCACCACCCTGCCCGATTACCAGTTGCTGGACAGTCTTGCGGTGCAGGCAAACGGGGCGATATGTGTCGCCACCCTGATGCGCGGGGGCATCAGCATCGTGCCGGTGGACGGCGGGCCGGTGCGCTATGTTGCCGGACCGGGTGATCCCTATGTCACCAATATCTGCTTTGGCGGGCCCGACATGTGCGATGCATGGATCACGGCGTCAGGCACCGGCTGCCTTTACCACGCGCGCTGGCCCGAACCGGGCCTGCGGCTGAACTTCAACGCCTAGGGTCGGGTGCCTTTGGTCACGTGGCGACACGCAACCGGAGTTTTCAAAAACTCCGGACCGTTTTCTTCAAAGAAAACGAACACTCCCACGCGTCCGGCTGTGGTCACCCGCCGGAGTTTTCAAAAACTCCGGACCGATTTTTTCAAAAAAATCGCTGCCCAGACGCCAAAGGCTGCGCCGAGACCCGGGCAGGCGCATATCATCCACGGGCGTTTCGACAATGTCCGGCCGGACCGCAGAGCAGCCCGTTTTCCTTTGACCTCTCTTCCGGCCACGGGCACAAGGCTGCATGGCAAAACCAAGCAAGACCTTCTCCTGCACGGCCTGCGGCGCGACCTACAACAAATGGTCGGGGCGCTGCGATGGCTGCGGCGACTGGAATACCATTCAGGAGGACCGCGGCATTTCCGCAGGCCCGCCCAGCAAATCGCTGGGTGCGCGGCGCGGGTCCGCGATGACGCTGACCGATCTGAGCACCGAAGAGGCCCCGCCGCCGCGCAGTGAGAGCATGATCACCGAGCTTGACCGGGTGCTGGGGGGCGGCCTGGTGGCGGCTTCGGCCATTCTGGTGGGCGGCGATCCGGGCATCGGCAAATCGACGCTGCTGTTGCAGGCGGCGGCGCAATTCGCGCGCAACGGGCTGAAAACCATCTACGTCAGCGGTGAAGAGGCCAGCGCTCAGGTCCGCATGCGCGCCCAGCGGCTGGGCCTGTCGGATGCCCCGGTGAAGCTGGCGGCAGAGACCAACCTGCGCGACATCCTGACCACGCTGGATCAGGAACGCCCGCAGCTGGCGATCATTGATTCCATTCAGACCATGTGGGCCGACAACGTCGAAAGCGCCCCCGGGTCGGTCAGCCAGGTGCGCGCCGCCTCGCATGAGCTGACGGCTTTTGCCAAGCGGACCGGCACCTCCGTCATTCTGGTGGGCCATGTCACCAAGGATGGCCAGATCGCAGGGCCACGCGTGGTCGAACATATGGTCGACACAGTGCTTTATTTCGAGGGCGAGCGCGGCCATCAGTTCCGCATCCTGCGTAGCGTAAAGAACCGCTTTGGGCCGGCGGATGAGATCGGTGTGTTCGAAATGACCGGCCAGGGGCTGGCCGAGGTCACCAACCCCTCTGCCCTGTTCCTGTCCGAACGCGGCGAACCTTCTGCCGGATCGGTCGTCTTTGCGGGCATCGAAGGCACGCGGCCCGTGCTGGTCGAGTTCCAGGCACTGGTCGCCCCCTCGCCCCACAGCCAGGCCCGCCGCACGGTGGTGGGCTGGGATTCGGGGCGGCTGGCGATGATTCTCGCCGTGCTTGAGGCGCGCTGCGGCATCCCCTTTGCCGGGCTTGACGTCTATTTGAACGTCGCGGGCGGCATGAAAGTGACCGAGCCTGCCGCCGATCTCGCGGTTGCCGCCGCCCTGCTGAGTGCGCGCGAAGACGTCGCCCTGCCTGCAGAAACCGTGGTTTTCGGCGAAATAAGCCTCTCTGGTGCGCTGCGGCCCGCCAGCCAGACTGAAAACAGGTTGAAAGAAGCGCAAAAACTTGGTTTTACCTCCGCAATCGCGCCCGCAGGGGGCAAGGCGGTGGGGACAACGGGCATCACGATCAATCAACTGAGCGATCTGACCGGTTTTGTCGGTGAAATTTTCGGCGCTGGCTAGCGCCCTGGAACGAAGGCAGGCAGCAGATGGACGGGTTTACCATTATTGATGGCGTGGTCGCGCTGGTCATCGTGCTTTCCGCGCTTCTGGCCTATGGCCGCGGGCTGGTGCGCGAGCTGATGGCGATCGTCGGCTGGATTGCCGCCGCCGTGCTGGCCTATCTCTTTGCCCCGCAGGTCGAACCGCTGGTGCGCGAACTGCCTGTGGTGGGCGAATTCCTGGCCGACAGCTGCGAATTGTCCATCATCGGGGCCTTTGCCATCGTCTTTGCCGTGGCGCTGATCGTGGTTTCGCTGTTCACGCCGCTGTTTTCCTCGCTGGTGCAGCGCTCGGTCCTGGGCGGCCTGGACCAGGGTCTTGGCTTTGTCTTTGGGGTCGCGCGGGGCATCATCCTGGTGGCAATTGCCTTTTTCGTCTATCAGACGGTCATCCCGGACCAGCAGTTCACCATGGTCGATGAAAGCCGGTCGGCCACCGTTTTCGCGCGGTTCACAGGGCAGATCGAACAACAGAACCCCGAGGATGCGCTGGGCTGGATCACCACGCGCTACGAGGAACTGGTCGGCAGCTGCGGCGCCTGATCCCTGCCGGGACTTAACATTCTGTTATCCAAGTAACTGTAGGTTGCCCCCGTAAGGGAGCAGCCACATGTCCGATGCGGAGCAATTCACCTATCTGGATCATATCGCCACCCCCGTCTTTGTGCTGGAGGTGGCTGCAGGCGGCCTGCCTGTCTATTGCGCCTTCAACGCCTGCGCCCGTGCGATCAGCGGGCGGCCGCTTTCGGATTACCTGGGGCGCACGGCCGCAGAAGTCTATGACACCGCATACGGGCGCAGCGCATTGTCGCGCCATTGCCAGGTTGCCCGCAGCGGCAAACCCCTGACCTACGAATTGCAATTGCCGCTGGCCGGGGCGGTCCGCCAGGTGCGCACCACGCTCTCGCCGGAAACGGATGCGGAAGGCCGGGTTTTCAGGCTTTACGGCACATCACTTGACATCACGGAGGAATGCCGTGCGCGGGAGGCAAGGCTGTCCTTTCATACCGCCGCATCCGAGATGGAACAATTCGTGGCGATGGCAGCCCATGATCTGCGCGCGCCGATGCGCAATGTGACCATGCTGGCCGAGGTGCTCAAGGACGGTTTCGTCGACCATGGCGATGGCAAGCTGGACATGATCAACATGATGGACGGCATTGCCGACAAGACCATGAAGCTGATCGATGACATCCTGATGCACACCCATCTGATCGAGGCGCAGGAGGCCGAAACGCTTTTCGACCTCACCGAACTGACCCGGCTGATCTGCGATATTCTGGATCCCGAAGAGCGGCACCGCGTCAATGTCACCCCCGCAATGCTGCTGACCGACAAGACGGTGATGCAGATCGCCCTGCGCAATCTGATCGAGAATGCGGTGAAACATGCGGGCAGATTGCAGATGCTGATGGATCTGACGGTCGAGCAATTGCCCGACGACAAGATCGCCGTGACGCTGGAGGACAATGGCAAGGGGTTCAGCGCGGCCGCGCTGGAACTGATGAACGGTGGCGGTTTCCGGGTCGACAGCGGGTATGGGCTGTTCGGGGTCAGGCGCATGATCCGGGTCCGTGGCGGCACGATCACCGCTGGCAATTCCCCCACGACAGGCGGTGCGACAATCCGGTTCACCCTGCCGGGACAGATCGCGGCCATGGGGGCGCAGGCGATCCCCCCGCAACTGCCCCCGCATCCATCGCCGCAACAGCAGCCGGTCTAGTGTGGAACGTCGCGCATCTTTCGCTCAATGGGGCCTGAACCTAGCATTTCTGCCCCAAACGGTGCGTTGGGCGCGGTGTGGGGCAAGGGCCGCTATGCGGACAAAGCGGGCGTTCCCCGGGGGAGCCCCAAAGTCCGATATAAGAAAAACTGACAAATTAAAGTGAGGGGTCCGAACCCCTACTGCCAAGTTCCAGCCACTGGCGCTCATCCACGCTAAGCAAGTCAGCCATCCGAGCATCGTATGCCGCTAGGTCGGCATCTGATAGCACACCCACCCACTTGCTCGAAGTCCCACTGTCAAAGAAGTCAGAGTCATTGCGCCAGAAGCCTTCGCGTGCCGACACTGCAAAACGCTCGGCATTGCGTTTCATATTCGAGAAACGTGCTGCGTCCACCAGTGCTTCCATGACAGGCGCCGGATGGGAGATGCCTATATGATCCGAGATCCTGACGAAGGCCGCGTCCAGATCGGACGTCATATCTGCGTAATGCAGGCACAGAATATTCTCGCGATCTGCCAAGGCCCGTGCGCTGCGGTAGTGGTCGATAATGGACGAAAGGCTTGCACCATCCCGGTGACTACCTTCGAGGAAGATTCGAAATCCCTCATGAATATCAGGTGGGTAGATGTCCTGCAGAACGACCTTTGTCATGTTTTCGACATGACGCCTGAACGACAGATGCACATCTATGGGATGGCGATAGACGGCGATGTAACGCAAGTCAGGCCATATCGGGATGCCGTCAAAGGGCGTGTGCGTTTTTGCCTGCCGCCTGCCAGTTTGAGCATTGAGCGATGCAATGATCTTGTCCTGTCCGGGGGTGGCAATGTCTATCCACGGCGCATCTCGCGAAATTGCGGCATCCACCGCAGGATTGCCGGATATGAGCAGTGAAAGAATTCCCTGCGTCCAGGTGGTTCCCGATTTTGGCGGCGTCGATACGACAATATCCCCCACGCGGGGATTGAAATCGTACCATCGGTCAGGATCGGCAATCTTGCCGCCGTAACGGCGACTGGGTGTCTCTGGGGTTCCTATCATATTCAAAGAATAGTGTTTCACCGTGACGGACGGAAGACCGTTTCACGACTGTGTACAGCGGACCTCGGTGCGCTGCGCAGCATCATGCAACAAGGGCTCGTTCCGGTCCTTCGCTGCGACCTGCGCGCAGATCCGGTTTCCAATTTTCGGTCAGCTTATGACGTGAAGGCCAAAGCCCTCTAACGTTCATCACCAGGACAGCCATATCGCCAAAATCAAGCACCTGGGTCACAAACCTGACGATCAGGTCGTTTTCGCGTGATGTTCAACTTCAAGGCCCAATGGGGCCTGAGCCTGAACCGCTTTGCCGCCAAATATATCCGATCCACGTCACATGATCGAAACAAACCGCATGCTACTGCGGGCTGCGGGGTGACACTGCGCCCCAAGAGCCCTACATAGGCGGCACATCCACCCGGATTCGGAGCTGCCCCCCGTGACCAATCCCACCACCAAAATCATGCCACCTGCCCATCCTTTCGACACGTCGTACCTTCGCGATGGCGATGACGAAGACAAACTGAAGGAGGAATGCGGCATCTTCGGCGTGGTCGGCGTGGCTGACGCCTCCAATTTCGTCGCTCTGGGGCTGCATGCCCTGCAACACCGCGGCCAGGAAGCAGGCGGTATCGTCTCCTACCAGCCGGAAGCCGGGTTTCAATCGGCGCGGCGGTTTGGCTATGTGCGCGACAATTTCACCAGCCAGGCCGTGATGGAAACCCTGCCGGGCGAACTGGCCATCGGCCATGTGCGCTATTCGACCACCGGATCGAAAGGGCAGACCGCGATTCGCGACGTGCAGCCCTTCTTTGGCGAATTTGCCATGGGCGGGGCGGCGATTGCCCACAACGGCAACATCACGAATGCCAATGCCCTGCGCCGCGAGCTGATCGAGCGCGGCTCGATCTTTCAGTCCTCCTCTGACAGCGAATGCATCATCCACCTGATGGCGCGGTCCCTGCAGCGCAACATCCCCGAACGGATGGAAGATGCCCTGCGCCGGGTCGAAGGTGCGTTTTCCATCGTGGCCATGACCCGGACCAAGCTGATCGGCGTGCGCGACCCGCTGGGGGTGCGCCCGCTGGTGCTGGGCCGCGTCGGCGACGGCTGGGCGCTCAGCTCGGAAACCTGTGCGCTGGACATCATCGGCGCGGATTTCGTGCGCGAGATCGAGCCCGGCGAGATGGTCGTGATCACCGCCAATGGCGTGGAAAGCCATTTCCCCTTCCGCCGCCAGCCCTCCCGCTTCTGCATCTTCGAACATGTCTATTTCAGCCGCCCCGACAGCATCCTGGGCGGCCGCAGCGTCTATGAAACCCGCGAGGCGATCGGCCGCGAACTGGCCAAGGAAAGCCCGGTGGAGGCCGATCTGGTCTGCCCGGTGCCCGACAGTGGCACACCCGCCGCCATCGGCTACAGCCTCGAATCCGGCATTCCCTATGCCATGGGGATCATCCGCAACCAGTACATGGGCCGCACCTTCATCGAACCGACAGAGCAGATCCGCAACATGGGCGTGCGTCTGAAGCTGAACGTGAACCGCGCCCTGATCAAGGGCAAGCGCGTGATCCTGGTGGATGACAGCGTGGTGCGCGGCACCACCAGCCGCAAGATCAAGGAGATGATCCTGGATGCCGGCGCTGCGGAGGTGCATTTCCGCATCGCCAGCCCGCCCACGGCCTGGCCCTGTTTCTATGGCGTCGACACGCCGCAGCGTGAAAAACTGCTGGCCGCGACCATGTCCGAAGACGAGATGTGCGAACATCTGGCGGTGGATTCCCTGCGCTTCATCTCGCTTGACGGTCTGTACCGGGCCGTGGGCGAGGCTGAGGGGCGCAATGCCAAATGCCCGCAGTATTGCGATGCCTGTTTTTCAGGGGAATACCCGGTGACCCCGGCGGACAAGGTCAAGGAAGGTTTCAAGATGAAGACGGCGGCGGAATAACCTGCTGCCGTTTTCTGTCATGAGGTCCTGCCATGATGGCGGGATGGACCACGCCCCTGCCCCGCTTTTGCATCTGATGACCTCCTGGTCGGAACCCGCGCGCGATGCGCTTTGGGCCTGCCGGAGCCTGTTTCATGACACGGCAGAGCAGGCGGAAATCGGGCCGCTGGACGAAAGCCTGAAATGGGGCCAGCCCGCATGGCGGCCCCGCGCGCCCCGCACCGGCAGCACCCTGCGCATGGGCTGGTCAGCAGGGCAGCCGCAGCAGCTGATGCTCTTTGTCGATTGCAAGACCGATCTGGCCGCCAGGATGCGCGACATCTACCCCGATGTCGGGGAAAACGACGGGCGGCGGCGGATTGCCCTGGATCTGGAGGGCCCGCTGCCCGAACAGGCCATCGCCCATCTGGCGCAAATGACCTTCTGCTACCATCTGTCGCGCCGTCTCACCCGCACCGTCGGCTGAAGCCCGCGCAGCGCTCGGCAGGGCTTGGCTGATCGGACCGCGGCCCCTTCTCCTTGTCCTGCTGCCTTGTTAGCTGACCGTTCACCTACGAATCGGCAACACGCGCAAGGCGCGAAGAGGCGTTAAATGAGCGACACGGAACCGCAACAACCCACCCCCCGCAATGTGGCCGACCTGGCCACCTCGGCGGCCCGTCTGGACCGTACAGCCCTGATCGGCATTTTCGGCAGCGAGGCCGCACCCGGTGCGCTGGTCCGCACGCGCAATGGCCGGATCGCCCGTGTGGGCATCGGCGACAAGGTCGCAGGCGGCACTGTTGCCGCGATCGGAGGGGACCAGCTGGTGCTGAACGTGGGCGGCCGGGCGAAGGCCCTCAAACTGCCCAGTGGCTAGGCCCTGGCAACTATTGACGGCGCGACCGTGGCAAGGCACATGGCCAACATGACAAAAACCGCATTGATCACCGGCGCATCGCGCGGCCTGGGTGCCGCGCTGGCAGAGGCGCTTTGCCCCACCCATCACATCATCGCCGTGGGCCGTACCACCGGCGCGCTGGAAGAACTGGATGACCGCATTCAGGCCCGGGGCGGCGCTGCGACCCTGGCCCCGATGGACATCACCACGGCCGAGGCCATGGCGGTGCTCTGCCGGGGCATTCACGACCGCTGGGGCAAGCTGGACCTGTGGCTGCACTGCGCCATCCACGCCGCCCCCCTTGCCCCCGCCGATCACGTCGATGCAAAGGACATGGAGAAATCCCTTGTCTGCAATGTCACCGCCACCGCCCGGCTGATCACCTTTGTCGCCCCCCTGCTGGGAACATCCGGTCAGGCGGTGTTTTTCGACGATCCGCGCGCGGGCGAAAAGTTCTTTGGTGCCTATGGCGCCTCCAAGGCGGCGCAGATCGCGCTGGCCCGGTCCTGGGCAGCGGAAACGGAAAAGAACGGGCCAAAGGTGCATATCCTGACCCCGGAACCGATGCCCACCGCCACCCGCGCAAGGTTCTTTCCGGGCGAGGACCGCCGCAAGCTGGCCGATCCGCAGGCCCAGGCCGCTGCGGTAATCGCGCAACTCTAGGCACCCATCCTTTTTCAATCGGCCTGACCCGTCCTTGCCGCCCGCGCGGCCCTCGCCTATCAAGGGCAAAAGGGCTTTCCATGCGCATTCTCATTACAAACGACGACGGCATCGCCGCACCCGGCCTCAAGGTGCTGGCCCGTATCGCCGCAGAACTGGCCGGAGCAGACGGCGAAGTCTGGACCGTGGCACCGGCATTCGAGCAATCAGGCGTCGGCCATTGCATCAACTACGTCAAACCCACGATGATCAGCGAACTGGGCCCGCGCCGCTATGCCGCCGAAGGCTCGCCCGCCGATTGCGTGTTGATCGGCGTTCATGACGTGATGAAGACCGCCCTGCCCGACCTGGTGCTGTCGGGCGTGAACCGGGGCAACAACTCGGCCGAAAACACGCTTTATTCCGGCACCATCGGCGGTGCGATGGAAGCGGCATTGCAGGGCTTTCCCGCCATTGCGCTGTCGCAGTACTTTGGCCCTGCGAACCGTGATCTGGACGACCCTTTCGAGGCGGCAGCGGCCCATGGCGCAGAGGTGATCCGGCGCATTCTTGCGGTCAGCCCGGAGGATCAGGGCGATTACCGGCTGTTCCACAATGTGAATTTCCCGCCGGTTCCGGCCAGTGCTGTCAAGGGGACGCGTCTGGCCCCGCAGGGCCGCCGCCCCGGCGTGGTCTTTGCGACCGAACCGCATCTGGCCCCCTCGGGCCGCCGGTTTTCCTGGATCAAGGGGGGCAACCAGCAGGTCATGACCGCCCCCGGTTCCGATGCGGCGGTGAACCTTGAGGGATATGTATCGGTCACGCCGATGCGGGCCGACCTGACGGCGCATGACATGATGGACAGATTCGCGGGCATCAACACGTGAACGATGAGGAACTGACAGAAGCCGAACGCAAGATGCAGTTCCTCTATGCCCTCCGCTCCAAGGGGGTGACGGACACCCGCGTGCTGAACGCGATGGAAACCGTCGATCGCGGACCCTTCATCAAGGGGCTGTTTGCGCAACGCGCCTATGAGGACATGCCGCTGCCCATCGCCTGCGGCCAGACCATCAGCCAGCCCTCCGTGGTGGGGCTGATGACCCAGGCGCTTGAGGTCTCGCCCCGCGACAAGGTGCTGGAGATCGGCACCGGATCGGGCTACCAGGCGGCAATCCTGAGCAAGCTGGCGCGCCGGGTCTATACCATCGACCGGCACCGCCGGCTGGTCCATGAGGCGCGGGTGATCTTTGAGCAGATGGACCTCAACAACATCACCGCGATCACGGCGGACGGCAGCTTCGGGCTGACCGAACAGGCCCCCTTTGACCGCATCATCGTGACCGCCGCCGCCGAAGACCCGCCCAGCCCGCTGCTGGCGCAGCTCAAGGTCGGGGGCATCATGGTGCTGCCGGTGGGCCAGTCGGACACCGTTCAGCACCTGATCCGTGTGCGGAAAACCGCTCAGGGCCTTGAATATGACGAAATGAGGGCTGTTCGCTTCGTTCCGTTGCTCGAAGGGTTGGGCAAGGACACATAATTGCGCTATAAGTGCGGCAAATCCCCGGGATTACACGGGGGAGGATACATGAGGACATGCAGATGCGTCATTCATTCATGCGCCGCCCCGTGCGGCTGAGCTTTCTGGCCGGGTCCAGCGCCCTGTTGCTGAGCGCCTGTGCGGACCAGCCACTGGACTTTGACCTGCGCGGGAATCTGGGCAGTTTCACCACGGCACAGGCCGCGACAGCCCCCCTTGCGGACCGGCCCAGCCCGGACAGCCGCGGTGTGATTTCATATCCGAATTACCAGGTCGCGGTGGCCCGGCGTGGCGACACACTGGCCGATGTGGCCGCGCGCGTGGGGGCCAGCACCTCGCAACTGGCCAGCTACAATGGCATCGACCCCACAGTGCGCCTGCGCAAGGACGAGATCATCGCCCTGCCCAACCGCGTTGCAGAACCATCCGCGGCAACCGGTGCCGCGTCGGGGCGGCCGGTCGATATCTCTTCGCTGGCAGGCGGCGCGATTGACCGCGCCCCTTCGGCACCCGGCGTCCAGACCGCGACGCTTGCACCGGCCTCCCCCGCTCCGGCGGCCACCGTGCAATCCGCCCGGGAACCGATCCGCCACCGCGTTGAACGGGGCGAGACGGCCTATACCGTGGCACGGCTCTATTCCGTTCCGGTCAAGGCGCTGGCAGAATGGAACGGGCTGGGTCCGGATTTCGCGGTGCGCGAAGGTCAGTTCCTGCTGATCCCCGTCCCGCAACAGAATCCGCCAAAACGCAGCACCGCCGGTACTGCAACCCCAGCAGCCGTTCCGGCGCCCGAGACCACCACATTGCCCGGTCAGGGCAGCCCGACACCGACGCCGCCATCCGCCAAGACGGCCCTGCCCGAAGATGACACCGCCAAGCCGCTGCCGCCTGCCGCCACACCGCAAAAGCCGGTCGCGGATGTTGGCAAGACAACCGCCAGCACTTCCAGGGCCAAGATGGCGACGCCGGTTCAGGGCAGCATCATCCGCGGCTATGCCAAGGGCAAGAATGAAGGCATCAACATCAAGGCCGCAGCGGGTGCGCCGGTCATGGCCGCCGATTCAGGCACCGTGGCCGCCATCACCAAAAGCGCCGAAGGCGTGCCGATTGTCGTGGTCCGCCACGAGGGCAACCTGTTGACGGTCTATGCCAATGTGGCCGGCGTCAGCGTCGCAAAGGGCGACAATGTGGCGCGTGGCCAGCAGATCGCCAAGCTGCGCGGCGGTGATGATGCCTATGTTCATTTCGAAGTTCGCAAGGGTTTTGAGAGTGTTGACCCGGCCCCCTACCTGAACTGACCGGCCTGCCGCGCGCCTTTCGGCGCGCGGAAAAATACCTCTGAAATGTCCCGTATTTGCCTTAAATGCCCGGCTTCTGCCGCAAGGCTGCCGCGTTGCGGTATTAGAAACAATCCAACGCAAATTGTTGCGATTGGATATTCCGATGCCCGTCCACTACGGCTACACGAACACGATCTACGGCACCCAGAGCACGATCAACGGCTCCGCGCATAACTATGCCTTTGCGCCGCCCGCAGGCTCTACCTGGCGCTACACCGGGCCGGACACATATTTCGTGGTCGACGAGAACACCGGCGCAACCCAGTTCAACGGCGACCCCACGAACGAGGTTGTTTCCCCTCAGGAGCGGATCGGCGGATTTGGCCAGCAGACCACAGATGTCGGCGGCACACCCCGGCAGGTGATCTACGATTATACCTTTACGGTCACCGATGGCACGACAACCTGGCGCGTGGCGGTTATTGATGTCGACCTGAACAACGACAACGACCTGGACGATGCAAACGAGGATGGTTTTTACCTGGTCTTTCCCGATGGGATGCCGCCGCCAGATACCAACCTCAGGGCCAGCGGGATCACCGACAACAGCGACTTGATCCCCCATAGCAGCCTCGGTGCCAGTGTGGTGTGCTTTGCCAGCGGCACCCTGATCGAAACGGCAGACGGCCCCGTCGCGGTCGAAGCGCTTTGCCCCGGCCAGCTTGCCCTGACCCGTGACGCCGGGCTGCAACCCATCGCCTGGATCGGTTCGATCACCATTTCGGCGCAGGGGGAACTTGCCCCCATCGTGATCAGCAAAGGCACATTGGGCAACAATCGCGATCTGGTTGTTTCGCCGCAACATGGGATCCTGTTGCAGGACTGGCGTGCCGAACTTCTGTTCGGTCAGGAGGAAGTGCTGGTACGGGCCAAGCACCTGATCGGCCATGACGGCGTTTACCGGCGTCCGGGCGGGATCGTGACCTATCACCACATTCTGTTCGAGGCGCATCACCTGCTGCACTCCGAAGGGCTCTGGACCGAAAGCCTGTATCCCGGCGACATGACCCTTCAGTCTGTCAACGACGCTGCCGGAGAGGAGATCAGAAAGCTGTTTCCTGACCTCGCGGCCTATGGTCCCAAGGCCGCCCCCTGCCTGCGCGCCTATGAGGCCGGACTCCTGGCAGCCTGAAGTCAGGCGACCTGCACGCCCTTGCGGCCTGCAAGGTCGGTGAAATACTGCCAGGCCACCCGGCCCGATCGCGACCCGCGCGTGGCCTGCCATTCGACAGCCTCGGCGCGCAGGGTCTCGTCGTCGATCTCGACCCCATAGGCATCGCAATAGCCCCGGATCATCGCCAGGTATTGATCCTGATCGCAGGCGTGAAACCCCAGCCAGAGGCCAAAACGGTCTGACAGGGAAACCTTTTCCTCGACCGCCTCCGCCGGGTTGATGGCGCTGCCGCGTTCGTTTTCGATCATGTCGCGCGGCATCAGGTGGCGGCGGTTGGACGTGGCATAAAGCACCACATTGTCGGGCCGCCCTTCGATGCCGCCATCCAGCACCGCCTTGAGCGACTTGTAATGGGCATCGTCATGGCCAAAGCTGAGGTCGTCGCAGAACAGGATGAACCGTTGCGACGCGCCGCGCAGCAGGTTCAGCAGACGCCCCACCGAGGGCAGATCCTCGCGTTGCAACTCGACCATGCGCAACGCCTCATGTGATGCATGAACATCGGCGTGTATCGCCTTTACAAGGCTCGATTTTCCCATGCCCCGCGCACCCCAGAGCAGGGCGTTGTTGGCAGGCAGGCCGGCCGCGAACTGGCGGGTGTTCGCCAGCAGGGTATCGCGCGACCGGTCCACGCCGATCAGCAGGTTCAAGGGCACGCGGGACACATCCTCCACCGGTTCCAGCCGGTCAGGCCCGGTGTGCCAGACAAAGGCCGCAGCCGCGTCGAAATCGGGTGTCGGCAGGGGCGCCGGCGCCATGCGTTCCAGCGCCGCCGCGATACGGTCAAGCGGGTCGTCTATCACTTCAGATCGCCCTCATCGTCTTCGGGATCCTGGTCAAATTCCCTGACCAGCGGATCTTCATCGGCTTCGTCGTCGTAATAGCCATCCGCGCGCAATTGTGCCTCGCGCTTGGCCTCTACCCGGCTGACAAGGAAGATCGACACTTCATAAAGCCCATAGACCACGACAAAGAGGATCAGCTGCGTCACCACATCCGGTGGCGTCACCAGAGCCGCCAGCAGCAGGATGCCCACAACCGCGTATTTGCGCACGTTGCGCAGCCCCTCGGTGCTGACCAGCCCGGCCTTGCCCATCAGGGTCAGCAGGACGGGAAGCTGAAAGCACAAGCCAAAGGCCACGATCATTTTCAGCGTGATATCAAGGCTTTCGTTGACCTTGCCGTTAAAGACGATGTCGATGCCCGACTTGCGCGCATCGCCGTCGACCACCATGGCGGTCAGATAGGAAGCAGCATCAGAGAAGCCCAGGAAGAACTGCATCGCCAGCGGCACCACCACGTAATGCGCAAAGGCCGCCCCCAGCAGGAACAGCGCGGGCGAAGCAATGAGGAACGGCAGGAAGGCGTTCTTTTCGTTCTTGTAGAGGCCCGGCGCCACGAAACGCCACAATTGGGTGGCGATCACCGGAAAGCTGATTGCAAGCCCGCCCACCATCGAAATGCGGATCAGGGTAAAGAAATACTCCTGCGGGGCGGTGTATTGCATCACCGGGTTCGGATTGCCCAGGTTGCGCATCGTGTGCTCGATCGGCACCAGCAGGAAATCGAGGATCGTGCTGCCGAAGGAAAAGCAGATGATCATGCCCACGATAAAGGCCAGCACGGACCGGATCAGCCGGGTCCGCAGCTCTGCCAGATGTTCGATCAGCGGCGCTGCGCTGTCGTCGATATCGTCGGTGGCGCTCATGGCTTACTCTTTTTTGGCCGCAGTTGCGGCGGGCTTGGCCGCCGGTTTCTTCGCGGCGGGCTTCCTGGCGGCGGGTTTCGCGGCAGGTTTGGCTGCCGTTTTTGTCGCGGCCGGCTTTTTGGCGGGTGTTTTCCGGGCCGGGGCCTTTTTCGCAGGTGCCTTCTGTGCGGCCGGCTTGGCGGCTTCCGCCCTGGGGGCGGCCGGGGCGGTCTCGGCTTCCAGCGCATCGGCGCGGGCCAGGGCCTCTGTCGCCTCGCGCTGCTTGCGTTCGGCGGCGGCGCGGGCGGTCTTGGCCTGAATTTTCTTCACATCCTCGGCCCGTTGCGCGGCCAGCTTGCCGGTTTCGCTGTCGGGGTCGATGTCAGCGAGCGATTTGCTCGCCGATTTGACGCCATCCATCGCCGCCCCCAGCGGGTTTGTCGCCGCCTTGAGAGAGGTGTTCAGGTTCGACGAGATTTCGCGCATGCCGCTGCTGTCGGCCGCGTCGTTCATCGCTGTGGTGAATTCGCGCGCCATGCCCTTGGCCTTGCCCACGAACTGCCCCACCTTGCGGAACAACACCGGCAGGTCCTTGGGGCCCACGACGATCAGCGCCACGATGCCCACGACCAACAGCTCGGTCCAGCTCATATCGAACATGGGTGATTACACCTTGTTCTTTTTCGCGCCCTTGTCGGCAACCTTGTCCGTCTTGGGATGCGTGCCGGTGTCGCTGTGGCTGGGCAGGTCCGCGCCATCCAGGTCTTCGACCTGCGTCATCTCGGTCTCGCCTTCGCTGACGCCTTTCTTGAAGCTGGTGATGCCCTTGCCGACTTCACCCATCAGGCTGGAGATCTTGCCGCGCCCGAAAAGCACCAGCACAACCACCGCAATCAGCAAAAGGCCCGGCAGGCCAATATTGTTCAACATCTCGATTCTCCCATCTAAACCGTGGTGCCCCGGAAAGGGGCCATTTGTTCCTGTCTACCGCCCGGCGCAGGCGCCATGAAGGGTGAAAGCGGTACACGGATGCCGCCGGACCCGCAGAATTGCTCTTTTTCACAGGTGCGGCACCTCAACTGACAGGTTTATGTCAGTTGGACCCTGTCATAGGCAAGCTGTCAATCACCAAGGAGAGCAAGATGACACAAGAACACGTGAGCGAAATCGTTACATTCCGGCTGATCCCCGGCAGCGATGCGGCGGCCTTTACCAGGGCGGCGGCGGATCTGGCCCCGTTTATCGAACGCAGCGGCGGAATGATACGCCGCACCCTGTCAGTGGATGAAACCGGGCTCTGGACCGATCATGTCATCTGGGAGGACATGGCCGCCGCCCAGCGCGCGGCGCAGGGGATTTCCAAGGCCCCGGAGGCAGCGGCGCTGATGGCGATGATTGCCCCCGGCGAGGTTCAGATGCGGCATGCAAGGATCACCTTGCAGCAGCCCTGACGCGGTGTCAGTCTAGGCCCGATGCGCCGCACGGACCGCCTTTTTGATATCATCCAGATCCTGCGCGACGGGCGGTTGCACCGCGCGCAGGACATCGCCCGCAGGCTTGAGGTGTCAACCCGCACGATCTATCGCGATATGGATACGCTGGTGGCCTCCGGCGTGCCGGTGGCAGGCGAACGCGGCGTCGGCTACATGATCACCGAGGCGATCACCCTGCCGCCGCTCACCCTGACCCCGGCCGAGCTGGAGGCGCTGAACCTTGGCATTGCCGTGGCCACGCAGATTGCCGATGCCGAATTGCAGGCGGCGGCCCTGACCCTGGCCGACAAGATCGACGCGGTGCTGCCGGCCCAGACCATCGCCGAGGCGGACGCCTGGAAATTCGCCGTCTACCCCTTTGCCGATGCGACCCATAATTTCACCCATATGCCCGTGGTGCGCGCGGCGATCAAGGCGCGGCAAAAGCTGCGGCTGGTCTATACCTCCAAGGAGGCGATGGTCACCACCCGCACCGTGCGCCCGCTGCATATGGAATACTGGGGCCGCGTCTGGACCCTGACCGCCTGGTGCGAGTTGCGCGAGGGGTTCCGGGTCTTCCGGCTCGACCTGATCGAAAGCGCGGAGGCCCTGCCGGAGTTGTTCGTGGACGAGCCGGGCAAGCGGTTGAAAGATTACGAGCCTTGATCCGCACCGCGCGCGCCGCCGGAGTTTTCGAAAACTCCGGTCCGTTTTCTTTGAAGAAAACGGCATCGCGCGGTTGTAGCCGGCCGCCAGATCATCCCTTCAGCCGCCAGGCCCCGATCTGATCCGGCAGAAACGCCTCCACGCTGGCCTGGGCCATGACGATGGTTTCACCGCCCGCAGGCACGTTCAGCCCGCCAAAAACTGCGCGCACCTCTGCCCGGCCGCGCGGCAGCTTGGCGGTCAGCGCGTCGACATCCACCTTGTCCGGTTCCTGAACGGCGACCGTGACCTGCACGCGCATCTCTTCATGCGAGAGCCCCGTCACCGCAAACAGGGGCAGCGAGGAATGGCGCAGCGCGTCTTCGATCGCCCTGGCGCAGGCCTTGGTGTAATCCATGCCGTGCAGGTCGTTGCCCATGCCCATTTCGATGATCACGCGTTGCTCAGCCATCGGCCCGCTCCATGTCAAAAGCGACGGAGAGGGCGACATTCGCCATGATCGTCGGATGGCCATCCCCCTCGGGGCGCGGCACGTCCAGCCCTCCGGGGTGCAGGTTCACCGTGACATGGCCATAGGGAAAGACCGCGCGCAGCGCCCCGGCGTCCACCTTGTCGGGCTGCTGGACGCCCACATCAAGGGTGATGCGCATGTCCTTCTTGTCAAAGCCGAAAAGCTCGGCGAGGTTGATCGAATTGTGCCACAGGGCATCGCGGACCGCGCGGGTCGCGGCCTGGGTGTAATCGCCCCGGCGCAGCGAGGATCCCATGCCGAATTCCACCATCAATGTTTCAGGCATTGCGCCCTCCTGTCACCGGGAAAACAAAACATCTGTCGCGGCGCACCGTCAGCCACATCACCGCCCCCGGCTGCGGCAGGAACACATTGGGCACCGTCGCCTTCAGCCGCAGCCCGCTGTCGTCCAGCACGAATTCCACCAGTGATTCATTGCCCATGAAACGGGCGCGTTCGACCACGGCGCGCGCGGCGGTGCCATCCGTCGCGGTGGGGCGCGGCCCCTGGCCCGCGCGGTCAAAGTCGATGCGCAGGTGCTGGGGGCGAAAAACGATGTCCACATCGGTGCCGTCCGGCACACCGGGGGCCAGGAACTGGCCAAAGGGCGTATCGGCCAGCGCCCCTTCGACCCGCGCGTGCAGCATGTTGGCGTCAGAGAAGACCGCAACCGCCGCGCGGTCCACGGGGCGGGTATAGACGTTGTAGGGCGCGCCCTGCATCACGATCCGCCCGTCGCGCATCAGCGCGATTTCATCGGCCATGCGCATCGCCTCGTCCGGCTCATGGGTGACCAGCAGAACGGCGGTGTCCTCTTCCTTGAGGATGCCCAGCGTTTCATCGCGGATGCCGTCGCGCAGCCGGTTGTCTAGACCGGAAAAGGGTTCGTCCATCAGCATGATGCGGGGCCGCGGTGCCAGGGCGCGGGCCAGCGCCACGCGCTGCTGTTCGCCACCCGACAATTGATGCGGAAAACCGTCGATGTAGCGTTTGAGGTCCACGCGCTCCAGCAGTTCCTCGATCCGGGCACGTTTCTCGGCGCGGGTGCCCTTTTTCAGGCCAAAGCCCACGTTATCGGCGACGCTGAGGTGCGGAAACAGGGCAAAGTCCTGAAACATCAGCCCGATTTCCCGCCGCTCGGGCGGGACGCGGAAGGTGGTGTCGCAGATCAGCTTGCCATCCACGTGGATAGTGCCGCTGTCCTGCATTTCCACCCCTGCAATCATCCGCAGCGTCGTGGACTTGCCGCAGCCCGACGGACCCAGCAGGCAGGTCACCTGCCCCGGCATGATCTTCAGGGAGACGCCATCAACCACCGGACGGCCATCATAGGACCGTTTGAGGTCTTTGATTTCGAGGCGGGGAACTTCGGCAGTCATGGGTATCCGATTAAATCACTCGGAGATCAGCTATCAGCCCCGCCGGGTCCCCGCAAGCACCGCAGCAAAGCCCATTGCCAGAACGCACAGGCAAATGATCAAAAGCTGCTCGTATTTGTGACCCTCCGGCAGCAGCGCGGCAAAGACAGGCCAGCCCCGGCCAAGATAGGCCAGCGCGCCCAGCATCGCGGCGCCAAATGCCAGAAGGTACGACCAGCGCGCGACCCTGCGGCCCCCGACCAGCGCCACCGCCAGCACCGGGGTCAGGAACATCGACGCGGTGCCGGATACGGCGACGGCATCGAACAGGGTGGCATTGCCCCAAAGGGTCAGCAGCGTGCCTGCCACCATGAAGCCCACCATCACAATGCGCCCGCCCGACAGGCTGCGCGGGGCGATGCGCCATTCCTCGACCATCAGCCGCGCGGCCGAGGCAAGGGCGGAATCCAGCGTGCTGAGCGCGGAGACCAGAAGCGAGATCATCAGTGCCACAAAGACCCAAGGGGGAAACATCACCCCCCAGGTGCCGATCAGCTCGCCCTCAAAGGCCGCGCCGGTCAGCCCCGCCTGAATGCCGAAAAAGCCGAAGCCGATGATGCAAAGGGTCGATATCCAGAAGGCATGCAGAAAGGAGGCCCTGGTTGTGGCCTCATCCGCGATAAAGCCACGGTCCATCATCACCGGGTCATGCGCCGGGTAGGAAAAGACCTGCAGCAGCGCGACCGCCAGCAGCACCCAGCCGTTCCAGGGGCCGGAGGTGCCGGGCGCCGTCAGCACCGCAGTGATGGAGAACTCCGGCCCGGTCACCAGCGCCAGAAAGGCCGCGCCAAAGACCGCGAGAAAGATACACATCTGAACCACATCGGTGCGCAGGGCCGCCGACAGCCCGCCCCATGCGGAATAGGCCAGCCCCAGCACCGCGACGACCAGGATCGCAGCGGTGCCGCTGCCTGTGAGCACCGCATCGAAGATCAGGCCGACCACAAGCAGGTTGGCAAAGACTTCGGACAAGAGCCGCAGCGCCACGACCAGATTGTAACAGGCGGTGCCGCTGCTGCCGAACCTGTCGCCCAGCCAGTCCTGCATCGACCGCGCCCCGTTGCGGCGCAGGCGCGCGACAATGAAACCGCCGGTCAGGAAGGATCCGTAATAGGCGGCATAGGCCAGCGTGCCCGCGATGCCATAGTAATATCCCAGGATCGCGGCGTTCATCAGTGAGCGGGCGAAAATCCAGGTGGTGACCTGGCTCAATACCAGCACCCAGAAGCCCGGTGCGCCACCGCTGGCGGTCTTGCCGCCAAAGAACCCTTCGACGCTGGCGCGCCGGGGAGCGGCCAGAAGACTGGCCAGAAGAAGCGCCGCAAAAAGGGCAATGAGGAGGCTGGATTGCATGAGAGGCGTCCCGATCTGTTCTGTTCAGGGTCAAGTCGTAGATCAGCCACAGCGGCAGGGCGAGACAGCACGACCCCGCTATCCGAAATGTGATGAGCTGCGGTCAGGCAGCAGTCAGATCGAACTGCGCCTCTGCCACGTCCACACCGTTGACCTGCACGATGATCCCATGCTTGCCGGGATGAAGGGTAAAGGTTGTGGCATCGCCCTTGAGCTTATGGGATTTGCGCAGGCTCAGCTTTTGTCCCGCCGCGATCTGCGTCGCTTTCAGCTTGAAGACCTTTTCCGCCTCCTTGCCGCCGGGCCGGGCAAAGCGCAGGCGGTAGTCCACCATCACCGGCAGGTCCTGCGGGGCCTCCAGTTGCAGCGAGAAGGCCAGCGCGCCGCCAATGGCGACGCTTTGCGCCTCAAGCGTCAGCTGTGCGGTCACCGGCACATCGCGGCGGTAGCCCAGCAGGTCGAGGGCAGCCGCATCGCCCTGTTTGATCAGGGTGCGCAGGGCGTGGCGGGTCATCCAGGCCAGTTCCTTGCCGTCCTGCCGGGCCGATTTTTCCCAGACGCGCAACAGGTTCACCACCCGGTCCGGTTCCTTTTTCGCGATATCATTCAGGTGGTTGGCCACCGATCTTGAGACATAGCGCGTCGGGTCGGCATGCAGCCTGTCCAGCAGCGGCAGGGTCTGATCGCTGGTCAGGGTCACGGCCCGCGCCCAGGGCAGGCGCGGCCTTGTGCCCTCGCTGACCAGACGGCGCACGTGATAATTGTCATCCTCCACCCAGTGCGAAAGCCGGGCCAGCGTTTGCTCGGGCCAGCGGTTCAGGAAGGGGCGGATATAGTATTCCATCGAAAACCGCCGGGTGGCGGCATGGATCAGGTCCAGCGCGCGCTCGCGGTGATTCTCCAGCCCGTGGCGCACCGCCAGTATCCCCGGCACCGCATGGATGAAGCGGCCAAAATCGTCGTCGCGCAGCGTCGGGTCCAGCGGCGGCGGCATCATCGCCTCCAGTTGCTCCGCCATGGTCGGAAAATCGGCGGCCAGATGCGGTTCAAGGCAATCGGCGATCCAGTCGAGCCGCTCCATCAAGGCGCGCTCAGGGAAACCGGCCAGGGTTTCCTGCTGAAAACGCGGCGCGTCGAATCCCGGCAGGCCGGCGGCATATTCCTCCGCCAGCTCCCCGATGCTTTCCGCGTTGAACAGGTGATCTTTCAGCGAAAAAGGTTCTGCCATGGTTACAACCCCATGCCGCAGGTGCGGGTGATCGGGACCAGATCACGGTTCGGGCGAATGCCCGCATCGCGATGGATGCGGGAGGCCAGACCGCCGAACTCACCCGCAGAACCGAGCCGGGCAGCCTCACTTACCGCCTTTTCGACGGCGCGGACGTAGGTCTCAGCGGTCTTACGGCCCCGCCTGCGCTCAAGTTCGCGCAGGGCACAGGCCGAGGCGGCGCGGCGCGCCGGGTTCCAGCGCGCACCGGCGGGATCAGCACCCATCACCGTGAGCATCCGCGCGTCGATCGCCCCCTGCGCGGCTTCAAGCCGTGGCAGAAGATCATCTGCCCCGAGGGGCAGCGCCGCCACGCAGAGCGCGGCGGCACAAAGGACAGGTCTGAACATCCGCCAGGCTCCGCTCACATGGTGAGGTTGGTGGCCCCGCCGTCCAGCAGCAGGTTCTGGCCCACGATAAAGCCCGCGTGCTGCGAACACAGGAAGGCACAGGCCGCGCCAAATTCCTGCCGGGTGCCATAACGCCCCGCCGGAATGCCCGAGGCACGCTCCTTGCGGGCTTCCTCCAGCGTGATGCCCTTGGCCTTGACCACACCTGCGTCGAGCGAATCCGCCCGGTCGGTGGCGTGGATGCCCGGCAACAGGTTGTTGATCGTCACGCCCGAGCCCGCGACCTGCCGCGAGGTGCCCGCGACATAGCCGGTCAGCCCAGTGCGGGCCGAGTTCGACAGCCCCAGCACACCGATCGGCGCGCGCACGGATTGCGAGGTGATGTTGACCACCCTGCCCCAGCCCCGGTCCATCATGCCCGGCACCAGCGCCTTGATCAGGGCGATGGGGGCCAGCATGTTGGCATCCAGCGCCGCGATGAAATCGGAGCGGTCCCAGTCCTTCCACATGCCGGGGGGCGGGCCGCCAGCGTTATTGACCAGAATGTCGATCTCTCCGGCGGCGTCGATCAGGGTTTTCTGCCCTTCCTCGGTCGAGACATCGGCCGCGACGGTGGTGACAGACACGCCGTAGGTGCTGCGCAGCCGCTCAGCCGCCGCCTCCAGCGCCTCGGCGCCGCGTGCGTTCATCACCAGGTTCACACCGGCCTCTGCCAGTGCCTCGGCACAGCCCAGCCCCAGCCCCTTCGACGACGCGCAGACAAGTGCGGTTTTTCCCCTGATCCCCAGATCCATTTGCGATTCCTCCTGATTGGTTGTCAAAGACCTAACATGCCCCGCCGGGGATGCCAGCAAAACACCGCGCGCTTGACCCAAGTGCGACACAATTCTAGCGTAATCCGCTGACCAGATTTCCAATTGACCCGAGGTTCCGATGGCCCGTTCACGCCCTGCTCCTGCCCAGTCCGCCCCGGTTTTCAGGGCCAGCGACATCCGGGCGACAGATGGGGCAAATATGGGCGATACCCTGTCCTTTGCCGCCGAACTGGTGCTGGATGATATCTATGAGCTGCCCTATGGCGTGGCGCCCCTGCGGTTGTCCCTGCTGCCTTCCATGAGCAACCGGTTCACGGTGGCCGAGGACAGCGAAACCGGCACGCCCGGTTCGGCGCTTCATCTGGACAGCGCGCTGATGTTCATGTCGCCTGACGGCCAGACCCAGGAGGCGCTGTTGCTGGTGGAGGTGGATCAGGACGGATCGGCGGTGGAAATCTATCTCTTGCCGATGGCACAATTGCTGCCGCAGGTGGAATACCGTCTGGTGGGCATCGACACCAAGACCCCGCGCCGCAAGTTCGCGCAGGTGGGATGCGTGTCCTTCACCCGCGGCACCCATATCACGCTGGCCAGCGGCGAACAGCGCCTGATCGAGGATCTGGTGGTCGGCGACCGGGTGCTGACCCGCGACGATGGCGTGCAGGCGGTGCGCTGGATCGGAGAGAGCACGGTGCGCGCGGTGGGCGATTTCGCCCCGATCCGCATTGCCGCCGGAACCCTGAACAACGAGAACGACCTGATTGTCAGCCCGGACCACCGCCTGTTCATCTACCAGCGCACCGATGAGGTGGGCGCGGGCCGCTCAGAGCTGCTGGTCAAGGCGCGGCATCTGGTGAACGGCTATACCGTCACCCTGCTGGACGGCGGTTTCGTGGATTATTTCCAGCTTTTGTTCGACAGCCACCAGATCATCTATGCCGAGGGGATCGCGGCCGAGACGATGCTGATCGACACGCGGACCCGGGCCATCCTGCCCGATGATCTGTCACAGGCCATGGGAGAGGTCATCCCCGGCCATTACGACCTGCCCCATGCCGGGCTGGACGTGAATGAAAAGCTGTTGAAACGCCCCGACGCCGCGGAACTGCTGCGCAAGGCCTCCACCCGCTGAGCGCGTCGCGGCGGACCGCCCCCCGCGCATGAAAAGGGGGCCGGTGACGGCCCCCTGTCGGTGTTGCGGGATCGGGATCAGAAGATGAAGTCGGATGCATCCAGATCGTTGCGGTCGACCCCTTCCAGCAGGATGGTATTGCCACCGCCCGCGTCGATCAGCACGTCCTGCCCGACCTGGGTCGCATGATTGGTCAGCAGGTCGTTCAGGTCGCGGATCGAGGAGACAAGCCGCAGGTCGATCCGTTCAAAGACGTTGTTGGCGTCGAAATCCCGGATCGTATCCTGGCCGAAGCCGCCACCGAAATCGGCAAAGACAAAGGTGTCGGCGTTGAAGGCACCGACCAGCAGGTCGTTACCGGTGCCGCCGACGATGGTGTCGAAGCCGGCCCCGCCAGTGATCTCGTCGTCACCTGACCCGCCATCGACAAGGTCATTGCCCTGACCGCCGAACAGCCGGTCATTGTCGCCCTGACCATAAAGCCGGTCATTGCCGAGCTGGCCAAAGAGCGCATCGGTCCCGAACCAGCCATAGGCCACATCGTCGTCGTCGCCGCCAAACAGACGGTCAAACCCGTTGCCGCCCAGCAGGGTATCTTCGCCCTGTTGGCCAAAGAGGTTGTCGGCCTGATTGCCCCCGTTCATGAAGTCATTGCCGGAACCGCCATACATCAGGTCGAAGCCGGCACCGCCATCCATGGTGTCATTGCCGGTGTCACCGAAAAGCAGGTCTTCCTGATTGCCGCCTTCGATCACGTCGTTACCGGCACCACCGCGCAGGGTGTCGTTGCCGTTGCCGCCATTGATGATGTCATTCCCGCCCGCAGCCGAAACTTCGTCGTTTCCGGCAAAGGCGCTGATGTCATCCGCGCTTTCGCTGCCCACGATGAAATCGGAGGTTTCCTCGCCAAACAGGTACAACACGCCGCTGTCGTCGGGTGTTGTCACGTCATCGGCCAGGAAACCGTCGGACAGAAGGATCACCCACATGCCGCCAAAGTTGGCAACGCCCATGGCGTTGTAGTCCAGCCCGATCAGCGCCTGTGACCCGGCGGTCGAGTTGCTGAGATAGGCAAACACCTCTGCCGCCGTGGCGCCGGGGTTCCAGGCCGCGAGGATCTGGGTCTGCGACAGGTCGATCCCCGCCGCATCGGCGATGCTGTCCAGCGCGTCCTGATAGCTTTGCCCGTTGGTCAGCATCTCGGCCCAGGTAGCCGCAGCAGCGGCAGAAGCCACGCCGAACGGCGCTTCGGCACGGTTGCCGATCCAGTCCACCGCGATCCGGTTGGCAAGGGCCGAGAGCGCCGCGTTGAACGCGTATTCGGTGCCATCGGTCCGTTGCTCGTTGATGTAATCGGCCAGATTGGCCTCTGGCGTGGTCACACCATCACCGGGCCGCGTGCCCAGTTCCGCGGCAAAGACACCGATATCAAAGAGGTTCGCGGGATTGTCGATGGTGACATTCAGCGCCAGGTCGGCAGGTGCAACCACGGTGCCCTGATCGTTGATCTGATGGCCCTGGTTGATCCCGATCGACAGGTAATAGGCCAGCGCGCTGACCGCCGCACCGGAATTCACCGCCTCGGCGGCATCGGCATAGGTGTCGAGATAGAAGTCGGCGTCAAAGATGTTGGCCGAAATGTCGACATCGCCCGCAACCTCATCAACCCCGATCAGATCGCCCGGCAATGCGCCGCTGTTTTCAAGGTTCGCCTCGTTCAGCAGGTCATCGTACCAGCCGTTCGCCGCATTGCGTACAGAGTTGCTGAGCCCGAAGGTATAGATCAACCCGGTGACGAAACCGCCCAGGACGCCCGCAATCGGTGTGCCGACAAATGAAACGCCGGCAGTGACGGCACCGGTCGCGGCCATGCCGGTGAACATGTCCACAATCTCGATAAAGGCCTGTCGGGGCGCGTCATTGGAATTGTAGACGTTGTCGATCCGGTTGCCGATGTCCAGCACCAGACCCAGAACGCCAAAGGCCTTGCCGATCTTGCCCAGGATACGTGCCGCGTCGTCGGCATTGTCCATGTTGTCGATGACAAGCTGGAAAATCTCGTATTTCTTGGCGTTGAAGTCAAAGACAAGCGCCCCCGCCACGCTGGCAAAGAGATCGTCGATCAGATCATCCTCGGGCAGGCGCGTCGGCGGGTTCACATCCACGATCACCGAATAGGGTTCGGCATCGGTATAGCCCGGCAGCGCGCTGAGCTGGATGACGTTCACCCCTTGCTCGAAGGTTACGGCCAGTTCGCGCACATCGTTCGGGTTGCTGTTCAGATAGACCCGGATCGTCGCGGTCAGCTGTTCGTTCGCGGTCAGGCGGATGTAATCCTGCGTGTCCACTTCGCTGACGGAATCGGAAAAGAAATATTCGGTATCCGCCTCGATCACGCCAAGGTCGCGGTCGACCCCTGCGGGCACGGTATCCAGCAGTTCGATGGTCGGCGGATCCAGATCCGCAATCGGATCGCCAAAGACCACGGTATCGACGGAGAAGCCCGCGTCATCAAAGCTTTCGTCGATGGCGGCCACCGAGGCAATGCCGAGATCAGAGGCAAATTCGAAGGTCAGAACGCCAAGTCCGCTGTTATGCGCGACATGGATGACATTGCCCGCCGCATCGCGGAATTCGATGCGGGTGCTGCCGACATTGTCGAAATAGCCGACATCCAGGCTGACGTAGTTTACCGGGTTTTCGAAATACAGGAACACCGGGCCACGGTAACTGGTATTGGCCGCAATGACCGGCGATTGAGGCTGGGCCCCGTCGCTGACGATCTGACCCACTGTCGTAACAGTGTTGTTGTCGAATTCAAATGTCGGGTTGGTCGTGAAGCGCGGTTGCTCTGAAAAGGTGATGGTGGTCAGGACCTCGGGCACTTCCGTGGTCGGATCCTCTGCAAGCTGAGTCTGGGGCATGGTTCTTCCTTAGGTCGTTAAAATATCTGTGTCAGTGTGAATGACGAAATGGATTGGCGGGTAATTCCGGGCGCGCGTGAAAATGGCCAGCTTTGGAAAGGCGCATGGCGCGGCGCTGCCGCAACAACAGGATGAAAAACTCCCCCCGAAATTTCTTGCACAAATGCAATTTCCGGGAAGATTACATCCTGCGAAAAATCGCGGGAACTCCCCAGACAATAACCAACCCTATGACCCAGAACCCCGCAATCTTCAGCAACACCGAGGTCTGGGCATTCGACAAACCCTTTTCGCTCATCGCCGCAACGACAAGCAAAAGTCCCGAGGCCAAATACGCGAAAAGAACCAGCTTATCTGCAAAAAACTGCATCGCGGTTCCATCGGGAAAATAGACCGACAGGCACCTCAGTATTGCCAAAACGACCGCGCTGATCAAGAAAAAGTACAGCATAAGACATCTCCCCCCGAGAAAAAATTATCTGGTCAGAGCAATTCTGCCCTGTCAATCACCTGATTTGACAGCACTCCTGCGCGCGCGTCAGCCTTTCAATCGTTCGACAATTGTCTGCGCCGTGACCGCCCCGATGACCGCGCCGCCATCAGTTACGTCGAAACAGCTTTCCGCGCCGCCCAACCGGCTGATCAGATCGGCCACCGGCATTTCCGCATCGACCGATGCGTGTTCGCCGGTCCTGGCCGCCCCCATCACGTCGCGCGCGGTCAGCACGCCAAGCGGGTTCATGTTGGCCACGAATTCGGCCACATAGTCGGATGCCGGGTTCGAGAAAATCTCGCGCGGGGTGCCGACCTGCACGATCCGCCCGCCTTCCATGATCGCGATGCGCCCGCCCAGCTTGAAGGCTTCGTCCAGATCGTGGCTGACAAAAATGATCGTGCGTTTCAAATCGCGTTGCAGTTCCAGCAGTTCATCCTGCAGGCGGGTGCGGATCAACGGGTCCAGGGCCGAAAAGGGTTCATCCATCAGCAGGATCGGCGCTTCGGTCACAAAGGCGCGGGCAAGGCCCACGCGCTGCTGCATCCCGCCCGACAGCTCGCCGACCTTGCGATCGGCCCAATCGGACAGGCCCACCAGTGCCAATTGCCTGTCCGCGCGCTCCAATCGTTCGTCGCGAGGCACCTTTGCCAGTTCCAGCGCCAGCGCCACGTTCTCGCGCACGCTGCGCCAGGGCAGCAGGCCGAATTGCTGAAACACCATCGACACGCATTCGCGGCGGACCTTGCGCAGGTCGGGTGCCGAACAGCCCTGCACATTGGCCGACCATGCGCCGTCATTGACGGTGACAGAGCCGCGCACCACCGGGTTCAGCCCGTTGACCGCACGCAGCAGCGTCGATTTACCCGAGCCGGAGAGGCCCATCAGCACCAGGATCTCTCCGGTGGCCACGTTGAGCGTACAGTTATGAACGCCCAGCACCTGCCCGGTCGCCGCCTCGATCTCGGACCGGCTTTGGCCCTGGTCCATCAGCGGCAGCGCCTTTTCCGGCTTGTCGCCAAAGACGATGCTCACATTGTCGAATTCTACCGCGTTGCTCATTTGCGTGTCACCCGCAGCATCCGGTCGAGCATGATGGCCACGACAACGATGATCATCCCGGATTCAAAACCAAGCCCCGTGTTCACCTGGTTGAGCGCCCGCACCACCGGCACCCCGAGGCCATCTGCCCCCACAAGCGCCGCGATCACCACCATCGACAGCGACAGCATGATGGTCTGGTTCAGGCCCGCCATGATCTGCGGCAGGGCATAGGGAAGTTCGATTTTCCAAAGCGTCTGGCTGGGCTTTGCGCCAAAGGCCTGGGCCGCCTCAAGCAGCGCTTTGGGCGTGCTTGAAATGCCCAGCTGCGTCAGCCGGATCGGCGCGGGCAGCACAAAGATCACCGTGGCAATCAGCCCCGGCACCATACCGATGCCAAAGAAGACGATGGCCGGGATCAGATAGACGAAGGTGGGCAATGTCTGCATCAGGTCCAGCACAGGCGCCATGAAGCGATAAAGCCTGGGACGGTGCGCCGCCGCGATGCCGATGGGCACGCCCACGCCCATGCAGACCACACAGGCCGACAGCACCAGCGTGAGGCTTTCGGTCGTTTCCTCCCAATAGCCCTGGTTCAGGATGAAGAGAAAGCCCACGATGACCAGCGCAGGCACCTTCCAGTTGCGCTGGATGACCCAGGTGAGGGCCGCAAAAACCGCGACGATGATCAGCGGGTTCGGCGTTTGCAGCACCCAGAGGATCGCCTCGATCAGCGTCTCCATCGCCACGGAAAGGCCGTCAAAGAACCAGCCGCCGTTGATCTGCAACCATTCGAACGCGCCTTCGGCCACGTCGTCGATGGGTATCTTGTTGTCGGTCAGCCAATTCATCCGCGCGTCCCCGTTACGTCAGGCAAGATCATAAAAATGCCCACCCCGCCGGGGGTGGGCATCTTTCATTCATTGATGGCGATCAATCCAGTTCGTCCTTGACCGCTGCCATCGCGTCGCCGCCGTCCTTGGTGGTCACGCCGTCCAGCCAGCCATCCAGCACACCGGAATTTGCCTTGAGCCATGCTTCGGCCGCATCGTCCGGGTCCTTGCCGTCATCCAGGATCGCGCCCATGATCTCGTTTTCCATCGCCAGCGAGAACGACATGTTCTCCAGCAATTTGCCGACGTTCGGGCATTCGCCGACATAGCCTGCGCGGGTGTTGGTATAGACGGTGGCACCGCCCAGATCGGGGCCAAAGAAATCATCGCCGCCCGACAGGTAGGTCAGTTCGAAATTGGCGTTCATCGGATGCGGTTCCCAGCCGAGGAAGACAATCGGCTCGCCCTTGCGGGACAGCCGCTGGACCTGCGCCAGCATCCCCTGCTCGGAGCTTTCGACCACTTCGAAATCCTTCAGGCCAAAGGCGTCATCATCAATCATCGACTGGATCAGGCGGTTGCCGTCATTGCCCGGCTCGATGCCGTAGATCTTGCCGTCCAGCGCATCTGCCTTGGCGGCGATTGCATCGAAGGAGGTGATGCCCATGTCGGCGGCGGCCTTGTTCACCGCCAATGTGTATTTCGCGCCTTCAAGGTTGGCACGCACGGTGTCCACGCTGCCTTCATCGCGGTATTTGGCGATATCGGCTTCCATCGTGGGCATCCAGTTGCCCAGAAAGACATCAATGTCGCCCGCGGCCATCGAGGTATAGGTGACCGGCACGGAGAGGATCTTGATCTCCGTCTCGTAGCCCAGCGCATCCAGCACGACGGTGGCAGCGGCGGTGGTGGCGGTAATGTCGGTCCAGCCAACGTCGGAGAAGGTGACCTTGTCACAGCCTGCGGCGGCAACGGCGGTGCCGACCGTCAGGGTAAGCGCCGTGGTGGCAAGTAGGTTTTTCATAGGTGATCTCCCGATATTGTTTTTCTGTAGCTACAGGAAAACGCTCCCGCACGACTTTGCAACCGGATAAATGGATTGATCGCCGGTGCCGCGCCCCCTGCCCGTTGCTGTTCCATCATTACCGCAAAGGGCATTGCGGCACAAACGACCCATAGCCAGCCCCGCCAACAGCACGCCATCGGGTGCCGAACCTGGCAGATGTCCGGGCCTGGTCATTTCCAGCCAGGCCAGGACGAAAACCGACTTTGCGATGCCATCAGGGTCAAAGGGCATCCGCCGGTGGCAGAGTTGCCGCAAAGATTAATGTCACGCAACCAGAGGGAAAGTTCTTCCCGTTCGCCAAAGTAGTGATATACCACCTATGGTTACCCCTACCCCAGAAAGTTCAACTATGCCGAATACCGAAACAATGACCAAATTGTCGTATCGACAAGGCGAGGCATTGGGTCGGATCGAAAATCAGCTGGACGGCAAATACAGCGGCTGGCTGGTGGGCGCAGAGGATGGCACTGAACCGCTGGTCCTGAAAAACGGTTTTCCGGTCAAGCTGTTACGAAAGGACATTCCGCGTCGGGATGTCAACAAGAAAGTTGGCCTGCCCGGTGATCTCGGGTTTGAATTCTCTGCCGAGGGCATTGAAATCGGAGACCGGCTTGAGCTGCATGCCTGCAACGGAGAGCATTCCTGGCTCGTACACGTCAAGGTTGCCGAACAGCGCGTCCCCGCCGGGGCCATCCTGCAGCAGGTCATGAAGGCCAGAGAGGTTGCGACGCACCCCGACAGCGTTGCAATTGCCTGCTGGGAATCGAGCCATAATCCGATTGGCCGCGCCCATGTGCTTTACAACGTGATCGCCAAACATCGCCCTGCCTTTCTGTTTTCCTTCAACTTCCCGGAATTCGGGACCAGGCTTTGGGCACCCTTGGAGAATGACAGCTTCGACAGGATCGTCATTCCCTGGGAAGAAAGACATCAGTATTTCGCGCTCTTCCAGATGGTCGACCTGCATTTTCCGACGATTTGGCTGAGCAAACCCAGGCTGCCCACATTCGAACTGGCGGCGCGGATTTCCGGCAAGACCACAAAGCTGATTCTGGATCACGACGACAACGATCATCATTTTTCCAAACAGACCAAGGCAGATCGGTACTATGGCCCGAATTCCGTGCCGCTGGCCTCTTACCTGCAACAGGGTATCACCGCGCATACCGCTGCAAGCGCCACGCTGGCCGAGGAATGCGACGCCGAAATCGTGCGCCACGCGAGGGCCACGCATCACACCATAACGCCACCGGCGGCAAACCCCGCGGCCATCAAGATCGGCTTTATCGGCACCGTGCGGCCCCACAAGGGGCTGATCGAAGCGGCGCGGGCCATACGGGTCTCAAGCTGGAACCTGCAGATTCCCCTGGAATTTCACGTATATGGTGATTTCAGCCCGGCCTCTCTGAAGGATGACCTGACCGAACTGGGCGTCATCGTGCAAGACAATGTCAGGAATGCCGACCTGTTCGACCTGATCTCCACCTTCGACCTTGTTCTTACCGGGTTTCCGACACAGGGCGTCAATGACGAGAACATTACCCGCTATCAGATCTCTTCCAAGATCGGCGATGCGCTGGCGGTGGGCCGTCCGGCGCTTGTCCCCTACAGTCAAAGCGTCGCGGATCTGGAGAACATCAAAGGGGTCTTCATTTTCCACGGATCGACGTTTTCTGCCGCCGTCAAGAATGCCCTGTCCCTGCAAACGGAGATCGGGCTACCGCATCAATTCTCGTTTGACGGCGCTTACGAGGCCTTTCACGCAGCCGAGGCAAAGGCCGGAACACCGCCGATGAGCTTCAGCCTTCTGGCCGAAGACAAAGCCAGGCAGGCGATTGCGCCCCAGGACACATTGGTTCTTCTTTGGAAACAAAATGATGCCGGCATCTACGGCCGACGCATCGATCAGATCGCGCGGTCCTACAAATCGCTGTTTCCGTCCTTCCGGGTGATCGTGTTGGAGTTCTGCCACCGGACGACCTATGATTCCATTCTCAAGCAGACCTTTGAATTCTCGGGTGATGCCAAGATCGTCGGCCCCGCAATCGAACGGAAGATTGCAAGGTCCTTCCGGGACGGTTTCGATGTCGATTACCACACCATCCTTCATACCTCTGTCGGGTCGCTGAACGAAGACTTCATGGCCTACCTGATAGAGCAGCGCATATCCCCGACGCACAGCACGCTGATCCTGTTTCCGGTCATTCGTTTTCTTGAAGAAATCTATGATATCATTTCGCAATTCCGCTGCATCATCGATATCGTGGACAACCAGTTTCCATGGTCGAACGACCAGACCAAGAGATATGTGGGCGCGCAATATTTCAGCCTGATCTCGATGGCGGAGACGCTTGTCTTCAACTCGCAGTTCAACGTGGACTTCTTCAAGGACTACGGAATGATCTCGGACCGCGACATCGAGAGCGGCAGGGTTTCGGTCATCCCGAACTGGTATACCGGCGCTGACGAACAGCCGCCCGAGGCGCAAAACAGTGACGAGACCGGGTTCAACGTTATCTATTCCGGCAACATGAACGACCGGATCGACTGGGGTCTGCTGGAAAGCCTGACCATGATCTCCGATGACATCACCCTGCACCTTGTCGGCGCGGCAAGGCGGCAGATTCCCGCGCTGAGCAGGCTTACCGCCAGAAAAAACGTCGTCTACTGGGGGCCGATGCAGGAATCACAGGTTCTGAACCTGTTGCGCAGATGCGATCTGGGCATTCTGCCCCATGTGTCGGATGAGATATCACGCTACATGAACCCGCTGAAGGTACATATGTACCGGGCAATGGGCGTTCCTGTCATTTCAACCGAAGTGCTTGGCCTGGCGGCGGATGACGGTCTGTCCGTCTTTCCCGATCATGTCGGTTTTCTGGACGCGGTAAAGCTGGCCTGGGAACAACATCACCTGTCAGGCAAACCCTCCCGGATCGACCTGCCGAAAGCCGAAACGAACCCCTCGGCGCGCGCTTACATGAAAATCATTATCCAGTCATTTGCGGGCAGGAAGGACGTAAAAAAGGTGCTTAATATTCAGGAACCTAAAAAGAATCTGCCGGAATTGCTCCCGCCCCTCGATTGCTAAGACCACCAATACAGGCCATCCCGGCCCCCATTATCCAGCCGTCGCCGGAATGCGGTGACCAAAGTTCTGCACTGACGGCTGACTGAACTTACTTCGTGCAAGGAGAATTGAATTTGCAGGAAATCCAACAAAACGGGCTTTGTACGATCTGCGGATACCAGGGAAATTTTCCGCTCGGCAACGAGCGGTCCCTGCGCGAGTCCTATGCCTGCCCCAACTGCAGATTCACCCTGCGCTGGCGTGATCAGGCCAGCGTCATCATCGACGAATTCGGTCGCGGACAGGCCCTGTCGATCGACGATCTCGTCTCGAAGAAGCTGCTGCAGGACGTCGCCATCTACGAACCTGCTCTGCGGGGGCCCTTTGTCCAGCGGCTGCGGGGGCTGAAGAATTACACCAGGTCCTATTTCCGGCCAGA
This sequence comes from Sulfitobacter sp. PR48, assembly GCF_028807335.1. Classification (NCBI taxonomy): domain Bacteria; kingdom Pseudomonadati; phylum Pseudomonadota; class Alphaproteobacteria; order Rhodobacterales; family Roseobacteraceae; genus Sulfitobacter; species Sulfitobacter sp. PR48. The sequence goes on from NZ_JARAMM010000008.1 coordinate 208,704, forward strand.
TGAACCGCTTGGCACCGAATCGTCGGATGGCGTCCGCAACGAAGACCTGACCCAGCTGACCTTCGACGAGGACAGCTTTGACCTGATCATCTCATCCGATGTGATGGAGCATCTGCCCAACATCGAACTTGCCTTTGCCGAGACACTGCGCGTGCTGCGGCCAGGCGGGGTGCATGTCTTTACGATCCCCAACGATTTTCCCTTCCCCGACCGCACGGAGCCGCGCGTGAAGATCGTGAACGGCCAGGAGATCTTTACCAAGCCCGCGCGTTATCACAATTCCGGAGACGGGACGAAATGTCTGGTCTACACGGATTACGGGGCCGATATTTCCGACATGCTGCGTTCGCTTGGCGGTCGGCTGGCGGTGGTGCGCCGCAGCATTGCCCATAATCCAAGCCATTCCAATGCCACCTTCGTGCTGCGCAAGATCGTGTCCGCCGGCGCGCGGCGCCCGGTCAGCCACCTCGGGCAAAGCCCGGCCTTCAAACACCAGCCGCCAAACCCCGCCCCCGCCCTCGCGAAATCCGGGGGCGGCGAGGTTTCGGCTCAGACCCCCGAACTGGAATGTCCGATTTGTCAGGGAACGGAATTCGAGGCCTTCAACGGGCGCAACAATGCCCGGTGTACAAAGTGCAGAAGTGTGGAACGCAACCGGCTGATGTGGATGACGCTTGACCGGCTTGGCGGTTTCCAGCCCGGCAAACGGGTTCTGCATCTTGCGCCGGAGCTGGGGCTTGCGCGCAAGCTGACGGAATTGTCCGGCGAGGCCTATCAGGGCGCTGATCTGGATGTAGAGCGCTACAAGAGCAAGTTCATCAAGATGCGCAAGCTGGACCTGTGCACCGATCTGGGCGAAATCCCCGATGCCAGCTACGACATGATCCTGCACAGCCATGTTCTGGAACATGTGCCCTGCGACGTGGAAACCGTCCTGCGCGAGATGGACCGGATTCTGGCACCGGGCGGCGTTCATTTCCTGTCTGTCCCGATCCGGGGCGAAAAGACCGTCGAGGATCTGTCGCCGGATCTCACCGATGCCGAGCGGCTCGCGCGGTTCGGGCAGGAGGACCATATGCGGATCTTCGGCTCTGCCGACCTGCAGGCGCTGCTGACCGGGGTCTGGGGACCGGGCGAGCACCTTGTCGAACCGATCCAGTTGTTCAAACGCGATGATCTGCGCCGCGCCGTCATTCCGACTGTCGCCTGGCAGGGCATATCGGGTCACAGCATCTTTCATTACAAGAAAGGCGCGCGCCCGCCGGCGGAGGCGTTTTCGCCTCCAAAGCGGAAAGAGCAGCCTCCAGCGCCCGAACCCGCCGCGCAATCTTGGGCAGCCCCGGCTGCCAATGCCGCACCGATCCTCTCGATGGTCCGTGCGGAACGCGACGCGATGGGGACTGTCTTTCCTGCCGAAGATGTCCCGCCCGGGTCTGATGCCATCCTGGGGCTGGGTGCGCTCCGGCGCGACCAACCCTGGCCGGATTTTCCCTGGGACGAACACGCGCCCTTTCTGCTGGCGCTGGATTGCAACGGCGACGGCGGCCGCGAGATCATTCAAAGCCTGCTGATCGAAAAAGATATCCGCCTGATGGTCGAAATCGGCTGCTTTCTGGGCGGATCCGCCCTGCACTGGCTGAACACCAAGCCGGATCTCGAACTGATCGGCGTGGACCCCTGGAATGGCAACTGGGCAGAGTATGTCGAGAGCATGTTGACGCATCCGACGATGTCCCGTCACGTCGAGCACCTTTCCGACGGCGAAGTGGAACGGATTGTCGGCCTGTTGCTGGAATACGGCAACTACCCCGTGGCACTGAACAATCTGCGCGCCTACAAGGACCGCTTTTATCCGCTGCGTCTTTCGTCACCGGAAGCATTGTATTATCTGCGCCGCCGCGACATCATCCCGGACCTGATCTATATTGATGCCTTCAAGCACCAGGTCGACCTGCAGATTGCGCATCATCTTTTCCCGGATGCCATCCTGTGCGGTGACGATTGGCTTTGGCCGGACGAGACCGGCAAGTTCGTCATGCAGGATGTGGTCAAGAACTTTGCCCATGAACAGGGTTTCGAAGTCGAGGCCAAGCGTCAATCCTGGGTGCTGCATCGCCGATGAGCGCAATGAGCCCGTCAGTCCTGCACAGGTTCAAGGGTCAGGATCGGCCCGACATATATCCGCAATGGCGTTTCCCGGACGCCCTTGCGCAACTGGACGTCGTCGGCGGGGGCCGTGGGAGAGATCCTCAGGCCCCCCAGTTCCCTGCCGCGCATCTTGTCAAAGGCCAAGACGCCGATCCTGGTCGTGTTGCTGTGGGGATCAATCGTGGCCAGGGGCATCGCTTCACCCGAAGGGTCCAGTGTCACGGTGTTGCGCCCACCACTGAGGTGATAGAGGTGCACAAGGCCCTGCGCCCGTATCGTCCGGTCCAGTTCAAGTATCGCCTCGCCCCCCTCGATCCGCGCGAAATCAAGGGACAGGCCAAGGCAGTCGTGGCGCTCTCTCGGCCAGGGCGACAGCGCCTTTGCAGTCGACAAGACCCTGCGACGCAAACGCGGACGGGGCAGGCTGCGCCCCGTCAACGAGGGCTCGCGGCGCAGGAAATCGGTCAGAAAGGGCGTCAGCGTTTCCGCCATGGCTTCGCCCCCCTCTTTCGTGGTGTGCGTTTCATCGCGCATCCATGCCGCGATCTGATCGGCCCCGTGCCGTTCGATCCAACCTGCGGACAAGTCGATCAGCGGCAAATCCAGTTCCGCGCAGAACCGGCGGACAAGGGCATCGAAATCGAGATAGACCTGCCCCGTCCAATGCCGCAGGTGCAACATGAAGGCCGCCTCTGCCCCGCAATCCTGAACCGTGAGGAGGATATCCGCCAACAGCTCCCGACCGTTCTCCTCGGTCGAAAGCGGATGCATGGCATAGGCCGAAGAATTGATTTCCAGCAGCACATGGGTAAACGGCCCCAGCAACTCTGCCGCCGTCCGGATAAACGGGGGAATGACCTGTGGCTGCAAGGCGCCCAAACCGACGCGAAAGGCTTCCAGCCCCGGCCAGGCCTCCTGGAGACGTTCGATTGTCGGGACGGAAAAGCCATTTGTCGTGGCCACATTCGAAAACCCGATGATCAAGAGCCTTGGTTCAGTTCTGGTCATTTGTGCCGTCTTCTCTTTGCCGTTTTATCGCATAAGATGATACGCTTGCCAGATATGCAATTCCAAGTTGTTAGATGCGTCAGAAGGAACCACCGATGACGCAAGTGCCGGATGCCCTGCACCGCCCTGCCCCGGCGACTTGCGGCTTGCTGCCCGCGGTCGTCCTGTCGCATGCGGACACCAGACCCGGGCAGATTGCATTTCACTACATCACCCCGGCAGCGCCATCGCAGGAGCTGACCTATGGCGCGCTGGCGCAGAATGCGCGCGCCCTGGCAGGCGGGCTTTTGGCAGCAGGTTGCGAAAATGGCGCGCGGGTGGCCCTCATCTGCGGCCACGGCCCGGCATTCATCACCGGGCTTGTCGCCATTCTCATGGCCGGATGCGCGGCTGTGCCTGTCGTCTTCCCTGCGGGGGCCATCATGCGGTCGCGCGCCGCGGCAATCCTGCGGGAGGCCGGTTGCGCGGCGATTCTGACAGGCGCAAGCCGAGCGGAGATTGAAGCCGCAGGCGCGGATGATCTGTTCGCCGGGCATCCCCTGCTGCTGATCGACGAGCTTGCAAGCCGGGGCGGGTCACAAAGCAACCCGGCATTGCCCCTTGTGCGGCCCGAGGACGTGGCAATCGTGCAATATACCTCGGGCTCGACCAGCGCACCGCGCGGGGTGCTGGTGACCCATGCCGCCCTGGCCGCGCAGCAACGGGCAATTGCAGCGGCGGTCCAACCGCGCGCGCAGGAGCGGTCAGTGACCTGGCTGCCCCCGGAGCATGATATGGGGCTGATGGGCGGATTGTTGTTCAACCTCTGGCGGGGTCATACCACCTGCGTGCTGGCCCCTGCGGCCTTCATCAATCGGCCGATCCGGTGGCTGGAGGCGATCAGCCGTTTCAAGGCGACCCTGTCGGTGGCACCGAATTTTGCATATGACCTGTGTGTGCGGACCATCCCGCAACACCGCCGCGCCGGGCTGGACCTGCGGTCCTGGCGGGTGGCGTTGAACGGTGCCGAACCGGTGCAGGCGACGACATTGGACAGTTTCGCGCAGGCCTTTGCGGACTCCGGTTTCGACCGCCGGGCCTTCCTGCCCTGCTATGGACTGGCGGAAGCGACGCTACTGGTCGCGGGGGCAAGCGGGGGCAATGGTGCCACAACCGGCTGGTTCGACCCCGAGGCGATGGCACAAGGCATCGTCGCGCGGGCCGGGGCCGGACAGGGCCGGCAGCTTGTTTCTTCCGGGCCGGTCTGGACAACCGGTGGCATACGAATCGTTTCAACCGATACCGGTCACCCCTGCCCGCCGGAGCGGATCGGCGAGATCTGGATCGCGGGCGACAGCATGGGCAGCGGCTATCTCGGCCTGCCGGAGGCCAGCCGGGATACCTTTGGTGCCTATACCGTAACGGGGGACGGCCCCTATCTGCGCAGTGGCGATACCGGCTTCCTGCTTGACGGAGAACTTTTTGTGACCGGTCGCATCAAGGACATCGTCCTGTGGCATGGACGTACCCTGCACGCCGCCGATCTGGAGCGGGCGCTGGATGGTGTCGAACCCCGTGTCCGGCAACGGCGCCTTGTGCTTCGGCAAACCGGCGCGGGAGAAATTGTGTTGATCGCAGAAGTTCCGCCAAACCGGGATGCCGCGCCGACGGCCACAGCAGGCCAAGACGACCAGGCACTTGCATCGCGTCTTTGGCGGCGGCTGTTGGCAAAAACCGGGGTCGAGGTCGATCAGGTCATGCTGGTGCGCCCCGGCACGCTGCGCTGGACATCCAGCAGCAAGATCAGGCGCGCCGCCAGCCATGCCCGGCTGCAGGATGAGCCGGATCGGGTGATTTGCGACTGGAGGCCGGACCATGGGAAATCCCGGCAGGCGCAGCTTGCCGCGCTGCGCGCGCTGGCGGACAGCGCCCGCAATGGCCCGCCCGATGCGGCGGCGCTGCTGGCGTTCTTCCTGGCATGGGTCGCTGCCGCCACGGATGTGCCGCTGGATGAGGTCGATCCAGACCTGCCCTGGAGCGATCAGGGGCTTGATTCCCTGATGATGACCGACCTCTCGCTGGATCTGGAAAGCGTGCTCGGCGCGCAGATCCGGACCGAAGACCTGTTTGATCAGCCCGACCCGCGCATGTTGGCCCTGACATTGGCACGCCGGATGGTGGCACCGCAGCCATGACGGCGCAGGTTCCCATTGCGGTGGTTGGCATGGCCTGCCGGTTTCCGGGCGCAGAGTCTGCGGCGGACCTGGCTGATATGCTGCGGACCGGCCGGATCGGGACGGGCCCGGTCCCGGCTGCGCGTCTGGCGCTGATGGGGGTAAAGGAGCCGCCCGCCCCGGCGATGGGCCTGCTGGCGGGCATCGACAGCTTTGATCGCCACCCCTTCCGCATCTCTGCCAATGAAGCGCCGCTGCTGGACCCCCAGCAGCGTCTGGTTCTGGAAATGGCCTGGCATGCCCTGGAAGACGCGGGCCTCTCCCCGGCCCGTCTCGACGGCATGCCGGCGGGTGTCTATGTCGGCGTGGCATCCTCCGATCATGCATTGCGGATGGCGCGGTCACCGGATTTCGCCAGCAATGCCCATCTGCCCAATGCGGTACAGAATGCCGCGGTCTCCGGCAGGGTCAGCTATTGCCTTGGCCTGACCGGGCCGTCGCTCACGGTGGATACGGCCTGTTCTTCGGGGCTGACCGCCGTGACCCTGGCCGGGGACGCCTTGCGCCTGCAACACTGCGATATTGCCCTGGCCGGCGGTGTGAATGTGCTGCTGGACGCGGCGGGTTTCATGGCATTGGGGAAAATGAATGTCCTGTCACCCTCGGGCCAGACCCGGCCTTTCGATGCGGCTGCGGATGGTTTCGTGCGTTCCGAAGGCTGCGGCATGCTGGTGCTCAAACGGCTGCCGGATGCGCTGGCGGGCAACGACCGTATCCACGCCATTCTGCCGGGCTGGGCGACGGGACAGGATGGGCGCAGCAACGGGTTGAGCGCCCCGTCGCGCGCCGGTCAGGCGCGGGTCATCTCAGGCGCGATGCGCTCTGCCGGGGTCACGGTGGAGGACATCGGCGCAATCGAGGCGCATGGGTCGGCGACTGCACTGGGCGACGCCATCGAAACCCTGGCACTCGCGGATGTATTTTCCGGCAGAAAGCAGCCTCCCGCTGCGCTGGGGTCCATCAAGGCCGCTGTCGGACATCTGGAGGCCGCGGCGGGTATCGCAGGCCTGATCAAGGCCATCGTGATGGTGCGCGACAACATCCTGCCCGGCCAGCCCTGTTTCGACGACCCCTCCCCCCGGGTCGATTGGAAATCGCTTCCGTTTCAGGTGCCGCAGACCACAGGCCCATGGCAGAGCCCGCGCCGGATCGCAGGTGTCAGCTCTTTCGGGATGAGCGGGCTGAACTGTCATGCCATTGTCAGTTCTGCCGATGATCGCGCAGTGGCAGATCCCGCTGCCACGGTGCGGGCGACAGCCACCAGCCACCTGTTCCTGCTTTCAGCCGCAAGCCCGGCGGCGCTTCGGGAGCGGGCAAAACAGCTTCTTGCCGCGCTGGAGGACCCGCAGGTCTGCCTGCACCGGCTGGCAGCCACGGTGACGCGGCGCTGGACCGGTCTGAACCGGCGCGCAGGGTTCCAGGCGCGCAGCATCGCCGAGGCGAGAGAGGCCGCAGGCAGGATCGCGTCCGGACCACCACAGGACCCCAAGCGGCTGTTGGGCCCGGTGATGCTTGAGACGCCGGAGCCCTTGGCCGGGGCCGATTATGCCAGCCTGCGCCGGGCCTGCCCGGACCTTGTCGCATCGCAGGCCGATGGTTCGGGTGCCACCGCTGTCCCCGCCCCAGGCGGGGAGATCGCGACAGCCCTGCTTGCGCTGCATCTTGCCGGTGCGACGCTTGATCCCCGGGCCCTCGCAGAAGCAGACCCCACGGCACCGGACCTGCCGGGATACCCATTCGACCGGCAGCGCTGCTGGTATGTTGACGCCCCGTGATCGGTCACGTTGAAAACAGGCATTCAGGTCAGGCATTTCAGGTTCGGCAGCGGGACACAGTTGCCGTCACGCCTGCGCATTGACGCAGCACCCGCCCTGCGCCTCAGCTCACATTGGATGTCGCGCTGCCGTTCACCGCAAGCACCAGCAGATAGCCGGAGACATCTTCCTCGATCGCGCGCCCATAGGCATGCATCGCATTGGCATGCATTACCTTGGCAAAGGGGGCAGCGGTATCGTCAAGGATGTCTGTGATCTCAAGGGGTTGCAGATCGGTTTCAACCAGGGTCCGGGCATATTCGCTGATCGAGGCTTCACTGTTGGCGGCGGGAATGAAGGTTGTCGGCCTGCGTGCCAGAACATCGGTCAGGATCAGGCGTCCGCCGGGCACAAGCACCCTGCGGGCCTCTTCGAAAAAGCGGCGGCGGGGGTGGAAATGCATGGCGGCTTCGACAGCATGGATGCAATCAATGCTCTGATCCGGAAAATTCAGCGCCGTCGCGTCCATCTGCCGGAAAGTTATGCGCGGACCGGCGTGATGGCGTTCCGCATGGGCGATCTGGCGCGCGGAATAGTTGATTCCGGTGATTTCGGCCTCCGGGTAGGCTGCCGCGAACAGCCCGGTACAGGCGCCCAGCCCGCAGCCGACATCCAGCAGGCGGCGGGTGTTGCCGCGCCCCTGATCGGTCTCCACATGCAGTTGAACCAGCCTTGCCGCGGCCTCGGCCAGCGTGGTGATCCGCCCGCCATCGGCGCTGCGCCAATACCCATAATTGTACAGATCACTTGCACCGAAAAGGCGACGCAGTGCAGGATGGAGAATAGCGAAATCATAATCGCTTTCCTTCAATCTCAGGTCGCGCTCGCTTGACATGGATCTCCTTTTAGTTGTCCTTGGATGAAAACGAATATAGCATTCCAGGTGAATTGCTATCTTTCATTTCACCGCGGAAAGGACCTCCATGGCCAGCACCGGAACATCACAGGACACCCTGGGCGCGACTGCGGTCAGCGACTGGATGGTAAACTATATTTCGTCCGTGATCGACATGCCGAAGGACTCTTTCCCGGTCAACGAGCGTTTTGACAATTACGGCCTGGATTCCGTCGAGATCACCATCATGTGCGGCATGATGGAGGAGCAATACGAGATCGAGGTCAGCCCCGGCGAAGTCTTCAACAATCCTTCGGTTGCCGCATTGTCCGCGCATATCGCGCAGCGGATCAGCGAGCGTTCCGCCACAGTATGACAGCGGACGCGCCCGGATCGGAAGGCTCGGGGGAGGTTCTGATTTCCGGCATGTTCGACATGCTCAACTTCGGCGATCTGATGTTCCCCGTGGTGGCGGCACATGAGCTGGGCCAGCGCGGATACCGGGTGCAGGCGCTATCGCCAACCGGGGCCACGGTCGCCCTGAAGCAGGCCATGCCGACGCGGCCCCTCTGGTCCGCCCTTGATCCCGACAGGCAGTTTGCCGGCATGCTGATCGGCGGCGGCTATCTCGTTCATACCCACCGGATGGACAGCCTCAGGGAATATCGCGGCCAGGGTATCGGCGCGGCGGTCGCACCCGCCGTCTGGCTGGGATCGACGCTGGCGGCGGCATTGCGTGACCTGCCCCTTGCCTGGAATGCGCCGGGTGTGCCGCATCCGCTGCGTCCGGGTGTCGACGCGCTCGCGGCTGCGGCCTTTGGCGCGGCGGATTACCTTTCGCTGCGGGATGCGGGTTCTGCCCGGATGGCCCAGGCCCCCGGGGCAAAGATCGTGCCGGACCCGATTCTGGGCCTTGCCTGGGTCTGGCCGCGGGAGGGGTTGGCAGAGGATTTCCTGCGTCTCTGCGCGCAGATGGGGCTGGAACGACAGGATCGCATCCTGGCCGTTCACGTCCGGCAAAGATCGCTTGGGGGTGAGCCGATCCCGTCTTTTGCGGATGGTTTGGCGGCAGCCTGCGTGTCGCTGGATCTGACGCCTGTGCTGATCGGCCTGGGCACGGCACATTCCGACGACCGGATCGCACGCGAGATCACCGCGGCATTGCGCGACCGGGGCATCGCGGCGGCAGCGCTGGACCGGCCAGAGGGGTTGCGCGATGTCGCGGCCCTGCTTGCCCATGCCAGGGCCTATGCAGGCTCTTCCCTGCACGGCTATATCGCGGCGGCGGCCTATGGCGTGCCGGGGATCTTGGTGGCACGGCCAGCCTACCGGAAATTTGACGGTCTGGTGGCCCATCTGGAGCGCCCCAGGGACCTTGTGAACAGCTGGGACGCGGCGCTGGCGGCACTGCCCGGAACATGTGCGGCCCCGCAGACCAGATTGCCCGACGCCGTGCCGGAACAGCTTTGCCAGCATTGGGACAACATTGCCGCCGCCTTTGCGGCCGGACCGGCCCCAAAGCGGCAGGCAAGGCTGCGTTTCGCAGCGCTTGCCATGCGCGCCGGGCTGGAACAGGCGGGACCGGACTGGGCGATGACGCCTTTCACAACCGCAAAGGACCGCGCAGCCGCGCTGGATGGCACCGACCTGCTCGAAATGGAGCCTTTCTAGATCATGACACAGCAATCCCCTGCCCGCCTTGCCGGATTGGACGAGACCCAATGCGAGACCTTTCGCCGCGACGGGTTTCTGCACCCGGTTGACGTGATGCCCGAGACCGAGGCCAAAGCCCTGAGAGCGCAGATCGAGGCGCTGGAGGCGCGCAAGCACGGGCGTTTGTCCGGCCTGACGCGTGCCAAGCCGCACCTGTTGCTGCCCTACCTTTGGGACGTGGTCCATGATGCCCGTATCCTTGACAAGGTCAGCAGCCTGCTGGGGCCGGATATCATCTGCATCGGCTCCAGCGTGATCGACAAACCCGCCCGCTCGGACGGATATGTCGCCTGGCATCAGGACGCGACGTTCTGGGGGCTGACCGAAAACCAGGGTGCCACGGCCTGGCTTGCCCTGAGTGACGTCACAAGCGGCTCCGGCGCCATGCAGGCGATCCCCGGAACGCATGCACGGCAGCTTCGCCATCTGGACACCGCTGACGACAAGAACATGCTGGGCGCCAGAGAGGCGGTCGACAGCCAGCCTGACCTCAGCCGGGCGGTCTGGATGATGTTGAAACCGGGGCAGATGTCGCTGCACCACCCGCTGGTGCTGCATGGGTCGGGGCCAAATGCCTCTGACGACCGCCGCCTGGGCTTTGTGATCCGCTATACATCCGCGCAGGTCCGGCAGGAGGGGGGCTCCGCGACGCTGGTGCGCGGCAGGAACCTGGCGCAGGTCCCCCTTGAAGTCCGGCCAGAGGCGGAAATGGACCCGGCGGCACTGAAACGGCACGCCGATATCATCCGCCAGGCCGCCAACGTCATCCGCACCGCCAAGGCGCGCCATCTTGCCGAAGCGGCGGCTGGCAAGGACCAACTGCAATGACGGGCACATTTGCACAGGATTTCGCGCGCGAAGGCTTTGCCAGCCCGATCAGGGTGATGCCGCAGGCGGCGGCGACAGAGCTTGTGGGCCGTCTTGAAGAGGCCGAACGCCGGCTTGGCCGGGAAGGGTTTGCGCGGCTCAATGCAAAAAGCCATCTGCTTTATCCGTTCCTCTGGGACCTTGTTCATGATGACCATATCCTTGATCACGTCGCGCAAATTCTCGGGCCGGACATCCTGTGCTGGGGATCAAGCTTCTTTTCCAAGGATGCCGGATCCTCCAGCGTGGTGCCATGGCATCAGGACGGCACCTGCTGGGGGCTGGATGCGCCCAAGGGGGTGACCGCATGGCTTGCCCTGACCCCGAGCACACCGCAAAGCGGCTGCCTGCGGGTGGTGTCGGGCAGCCACCTGAGCGCCGTGCCCCATGCGGTCAGGAACGCCCCCTCCTCCATGCTGCCACTGGGCGAGGAAGTGGCGGGAGAGGTTGATGAGGCAAATGCGGTGAACTGCCCGCTTGAACCGGGTGAAATGTCGCTTCACCATGTCACGCTGGTGCATGGGTCTGCCCCCAATCAGGCAACCTCCGGCAGGCGCATCGGTTTCGCGATCCGCTATATCGCGGGCGATGTCAGGCAGTTGGGCGATCAGAAGGGCTATGCCACCCATGTGCGGGGGCGCGATCACGGAACCTATCTTCTGGAGGAACAACCGCAAGCCGATCTCGAACCGGCGGCCCTGCGGCGCTACCGCGACATCCTGCGGCACTCGGCCAGTCTGGTGCAGCGCCAGGCGGCGGGGCTGGACCAGCAGCCCCGCTAGCTGCGGGTCAGCGCGCCTGTTGTCGCATCATAAAGCCAGCCGGGCGCGCGCTGCTTGCGCGGTGGTTTGCCGCGCAGACGAAGATAGTTTCGCGTGGCTTCCTTTACGATTATTACCGCCTGAGCCGGATCGGAAGTCGATGTGCCGCCGTGGATCTGATGAAATGTCGCGACCCCGGCCATGCGGATAAACTGTGTACCGGCGTGGTTCAGCGCCCGGTCCAGCATGTCGGGATTGCACATGCCGCCGCCCGGCTCCGTAAAGATGGGATCAAAGCCGCCAAGGGCCGACCAGGTGTCGCGATGCAGGAACAGGGCATTCGATTCCAGTATCGGCCCGGTGACCTGAGCCTCTTCAGGCCATGACACGGCAAATAGGTCCGCTGCCGGATCGGGCCAGCCGGCCTGCGCCAGCAAAGCATCCTCGGTCGCCCTGTCATATCCATGCTGCGTTGCGCTGGCCTGACGGTCGAAGCCGAACTGGCGATTGGGCACGGCTATCACCGGGGCCGGATGCGCCTCGGCTGCGCGCGCCACAGCAGCCAGGAGCCCGGATGACGCCATGCGCGCGCCGTCAATCCATGCGCCGACGATCCTGCCCCGCGCCAGTGACAGCGCCTGGTTCATCGCCTGGACCGGCGACGGGGCGGGGTTGCTTGCCGCGATGATCTGCGGGACCGGTGTCATCTTTGGCGCGACAGGCAGATGTCCGGAGCCGTTGTCGACCACGATGATTTCCCAGCTCAGTCCTTCGGCACCCTGCTGAAAATCGCGTGACAGCGACCAGAGCGTGCGCGGCAACTCGCGGTCCATCCGCCAGCATGTGATCGCGATTGAAATATCGGGTGCCGCCATCTCAGCGCCTTCCGTTTGCGAGACACTGGGCTTAACCTGCACAACGGCACCATTCTTTTGAAGACAGGCCCGCATATGCGCACATCGGAAATCAATTCTCAAGCCTTCGGCCCGTCCACGATCCGCGAGGCGGCGGACGCCAATCGCGATCCCATCCTGGTCGGCACGCCCTGGCGGCGCGGCTATGGTCATTGGCAGGTGTCGCGCATGCGGGATGTGCGCGCCGTGCTGGCGCACCCGGGCACCACAACCGACGATCTTGCTTTCAGGGTGTTTTCCCGGTTCCGTGAAAGGCACGGTGGTGTTGACAGCATTTTCCGTCTGTCCCGCCAGATCAGCCGCGCGCACCGCACCCCCAACGACGCCGAGCGCATGGACGCCATCACCGTCACCAAACGGTTACTGGAATGCCTGCCCGCGCAGGATTTCCGGTCTCCCCTCGCCGCGCTGGTTGCTTCGGGCGAAACCGAGGCTGACGCGATGGCAATGGCAGTGCAAAAGCCGATCATGGAATGGCGCGCCGCGGCACTTGGGATCAATGCGGCCCTGGGTCAGGAAATCGAGACCGACAGCATTGACATATTGGCAAGCCTCGACCGCACCGCGATCCCCGATTTCATCAAGCTGGAGCCAAAGGCCGCGCGCATCATGGGCAATCTCTCGGCGATGAACGTCGGTTGGTCCGCCGGGCAGAAAATTCCGCTGATACATTTGATTTCCCCCGCCTTTCTGGCAATTGAGCCCCTGTCCAAGACCAGCGGTCTGATGCTGGCGCATCTGGCCGACAATCCGGACCTTCAGGATACGCTGCGCAACCGCGCGGAACTTCGCCCGGCCTACCTGCGGGAGGTGGAGCGCCTGCTGGGGGCGGTGCGCTACGTCGCCCGCCAGATCGGGCCCGCCGGTCTGGATCTGGGTGACATGCATTTGCCGCCTCATTCTCTTGTGTCCTGCGATCTGGCGGCGGCCAACCGCGATCCGGAACTTTGGCAAGACCCCGAGGCTTTCCGTTTCGACCGGGCGCGCCTGCAGACAGCCACGTTTTCCTTTGGCTCTCTTGCCTGCACCGGCAGCCAGTTGAGCCGCCTGTTCCTCAGCACCCTTCTGGATGCCGCTCTGGAAACCGTGCGCCTTGCAGCACCGTTCACCGCCAAGCCGGATGACCGGAGGTTCGCCCGATGGTCGATGATACGGGGATACGAGAGCTGCCGGCTGCGTTTTGCCGCAATCTGATGGGATAAACCTTTGAATTTCAGATCATTGCAACCATAGCGATAAGATGCAAAGTATCATGCCATCAGCGGTTTGTATCTTGTCTGTTTTGGTTCACTTTTCACGCCCCACCCGCCCGTAGCGGTCCGGAGAATCCCATGCCTGATTCCAATGAGCGCCGTATCGCGATTTTCGGCACTTTCGACGTTGAAAACTACGGCGATCTGCTGTTTCCACTGCTGGCACAACAACGGCTTGCGCCTGCAGGCATGGATGTTGTCGCGGTCTCACCGACCGCCGGGGTGACCCGCTACCGCGATACGGTTCCGGTCATTTCGCTGGCGGAATTTGCCAAAACGGCGGACAGCTTTGACGGCATCCTGATCGGCGGCGGGAACATCGTACACATCCGCGATTTCGGTCTGCCGGGCTATGATGAAAACGCCTATCCCGCCCTCTGGGCAGGCGCAACGGCCCACGCCCTGCGCCATGGGCTGCCGGTGGTGTGGAACGCGCCCGGTGTGCTGGCGCCGGACGGGACAGCGCCCGGCCCGGACTGGCTGCAGCGCGTCGCGGCAGCCGCCAACCGTTTTGCCGTGCGGGACACACAAAGCGCCGATGCGATGGAGCGCTGGGCGGGCCGTCGCCCGGAGGTGATGCCGGACACGGCAACCGATCTGCCGCACCTCTGGCCTGAAACGGCGCTGAAGCGGCGCTTTGCCAGGATCAGAAAGAAACTGAGAATCCCGAAAGCGCGGCCGGTGATCGCGCTCCACGTCAAGGCACGCAGCCTGCGCAGAACCTCCGTCGCCGATTTCGCGCAACAACTGGATGCAGCCCTTGAAGCCGCCGGCGCAACCGCCGTTCTGATCGCAATCGGGCGCTGCCATGGCGACCACGAACTGGCCCAGGCGCTTCATGCCGCGGCGCCCCGCCATACCATTGCCTACGACGATGCCGATACCCTGCAAGACATCGCCGCCGTCATTGCGGGGGCAAACGCCTATCTTGGGGCCTCCCTGCACGGCCAGATCACGGCTGCGGCCTATGGCGTCCCGGCGCGGCTGGTCGCCGTGCCGAACCTGCACAAGTTTGAAGGTCAGGCGATCCAGATGGACCGGACTGCGGATGTCGTGGACAGTTGGGAAACCGCGCTGAAGGATCTGCCCCGCGTTCTCGAACAGCCCAAACAAGCCCTGCCTGACGCAATCGCGCCACAGCTTGAGGCCCATTGGAACCGGGTCACCCAGATCTTTGCCGCCGGGAAACAAGCTGCGGCGCATGGCGACATCTTTCCAGATGCCGCGATTGAAACAGCACTTGCCGACGCCGTGGCAGAGATGCGGCAGGGATCGGCAGCCCCCGCCACATCCGGCAAGGACGCGCCCCCACCCGCCGATGACACGCCCCCCCCTGCCCAGCTGGCGTGGGACGCCAGGGCGTTTAACGGGCTGATCGCCGATCAGGACTATGCAGCGGCAGACAGCTATGTCGGCAGCCATCTTGCCCAGACCCCTGCGCATCTGCCCGCACGTCTGGGCGAAGTGCGCCTGGCAATGGCCCGCGATGAACCCCAGAAGGCCCTCGATCTCTCCGCGAAACTGGCCGAGGAATCGCCGGCCAACCCCTGGGTCTGGAGCACTCACCTCAAGTGTCTGGCCAAGGCGGGACAGACAGATGACGCCATGGCTTGGTTTCTCGCCGGGCTCGATATGCCGGACATCGACGAAACCATGCTGAAGGCCGCAACCGGCGATGTGTTGTCGTCGATGCCCATGCAGGCGCAGGTCGCCTTTCTCAAGACGGCGCTCGAAAAACGCCCCCAAAGCACGCATTTGATGCTGCGCCTGGCAATGCGCGCTGATGTGAGCGGCGATTACCAGCTTGCGCTCGACCTGTTCAGGAAAGTCGAACAGGACGGCCCCCTGCCCGATTACGCGGCCAAGGTGCGCAATCATCTGCGTTCAATCGAACTGTCCTTGCCCGACGCCCTGGACCGTCTGCAAAGCGATGTGGAGGCCGGTGCAGAGGATGTTGTCAGCCTGTGCCGGCTGTGCAGGCTGGCCGCTGCGGCGGGGCGGTTCGACCTGTCGGTTTCGGCGCTGCGGCGGGCGCTGGAACTGCATCCGCTGGAATGGCGGACGGTCTACAGGCTCAATCGTGTTTTCCTGACGCGGGCCGAGGACAGGAAGATATTCGCGGCCCTCAAACGGCTCGCGACAACCAAGGCGCCGGAGCCCGCCTGGCTGCTGCAATACGCGCTTTTCGCCCTGCGCGCCGGATACAAGGGCGAAGGCCGTGAAACCCTCTTGCTGCTTGCCGAAACGGAACTCCTGGGCCCGACCGCACGCAGCCTGCTGGCCGCGCTTGATGTCCTTGGCAAAGCCCGACCGCGCAAAGCGGTGCTTGGTGACGGCGATGTCAGGATTGTCAGAAAGCGGGGCGCAGAGAACATCGTTGTGGTGTTTGAAGGCCTGATCGGCGGGCTGAGTTACATCAACAGCCGGTATCTGGATAAGGTCATGGCGGATATTCCGGCACATATCATCTATCTGCGCGATCCCCACGGGCAGATATTCCTCAAGGGTGTGCCCGAGCTTGGCGCAGATGAAGCGGCAATGCAGGCGGCACTGGCCGCGATGATTGCAAAGCTTGGCCAGGGCAAGGTGGTTGCAATCGGAGGATCGGCCGCCGGATTTGCGGCCCTGCGCACCGGCCTGGCAATTGATGCGGATGCCGTCATTTCACTGGCGGGCTTTGTCACGCCCGGCGCCGCCAAAGCCGGGGACGCTGACCATGCCCGGCGCGGCATGGCGGAGATCTTCGGAGCCGATCTGGACGCCTTCGATCTGCGCCAGCAGCTTCGGTCACACCCCAAGCTGCAACTGACACAGGTTGTCGGCAGCAACTACGCGCCCGACATGACCCGCCTGCGCGCGCTCGACGACATAAAGAACGCCCAGGCCATTGTCCTCGACGGTATCGACACCCATCACGTCGCCTTGCCCGCGGTGACGGACGGCACCCTGAAACGCCTGCTGAACGACGCGCTGTCGTAGGTATTCGTCAAAGGGCCGGAGGCCGGGAACACGAGCATGGTTCGGGAGCCAAAGGGCCAAACCGGGCGGTGCCGCTGCTGTGAAATGGGTTGAATGGCGGGCCGAAGACGGCGAAACCGGGAACTACACCTACGCTATAGCTCTACAAACTGATTCACAAACTCGATGGCGTCGCAACTGACGACCATCAAAAATATCAGAGTGGACCTTCATGCACCGCGCAGCGAAAGTCAGCGTCGAGCCCAACCTGTGCTCTCAAAGTAAAGACCCATTGCCAAAGCAAGGCTTTGGCAGCGCCCGAACCGCCCCCACGGGGCGGGCGCTACTCGCCCACCCCTCGGTTCGGGCGCGACCTGTTTCGAATGTCGGACATGTCAGCTCTGTCCGCTTAACTGACCTTCACACGTGTCGCAGCGAAGGGCGGGAGAGAGCCCGGAGTTACATGAGGCGTCAGCCGGGCCAGCGCCTGCCCGGGGTGGGCGATGCTGACCTTGGTTCATGCCACTTTATTTCTCAACCGTGATGAATCCTAACGAGGGAACAACTAGCCTCACCAAATCGCCTACCCGTCATGCCGAAGGCATGCCGAGATCAACGGCGCACCTTCGGTGCGACGGGCGGGCAGGCGATGGCCCGGCGCCTTCGGCTTGTTCCGGGCCTGGGTGCTCATGTTTGATGGCAGCTCTGTCCGCTCTGCTGACATCGAAACTGGAAGCTACCTTTGTCCGCTTCTCCGCGGGCACTGCGAAACCGAACAGCAATGGCCACCGCCCTCCGGTGATAGGCGGGAAATAGGCTGTTTTTGGTGGCAATCGGCGGTGAATGGCGGAGGCTCAGGGATTCGAACCCTGGGGACGCTCTCACGCCCGCCGGTTTTCAAGACCGGTGCATTCGACCACTCTGCCAAACCTCCGCAACGCCCCCCTCCTAGAGTGCCGCAATCGATTCGGCAAATGCTCCGATGTGCCGAATTTACCGGCCGTCACACGGGGAAATTTGCCGATCAGGGCAGCCCAGCCTTTTCAGGCTGTCCCTTGCAGGTTAGAGTGCGGCAAAACCCTCGTCCAAGGGGGTGTTGAGCGTTGCCGCAAGTTGCGGCGTGAAATGGCCCATCAGGCCAGCAGGCAAGGACGACAAATTGATGAGCAGGCTTATTTCCCGCCCCGACAGCCGCGCAGGCCGTTTGACCGTGATGGCAGGTCTGGTCCTGTCGGTGGGCCTGTTGGCAGGCTGCGAAGACACCGGGCAGCTTGGCTTCCTCAAGCCCAAGGCACAGGCCAGCACGGCAGGTGCCACCCGCTCCACCAAGCTGGTGGAACGCGATGTGGAGGCACCCGAGGTCTTCAACGTGACAGACCAGGGATTGTGGGATGGCCGCCCCTCGCTGGGGGGCGTCTGGGTGGCGCATCCCGATGTGACCGAACCCGAGCGGGTGATCATCCGCAACGAGGCGAACGGGAAGTTCGTGATTGGCGCCCTGTTCCGGCGCGAGCGTGAACTGCCCGGCCCGAACCTGCAGATGTCATCGGACGCCGCTGCGGCGCTGAATGTTCTGGCCGGCGCGCCCGCACCGCTGAACGTGATTGCCCTGCGCCGTGAAGAGGCCGAAGAAACCGCCGAAGCCGAGGCCGCCGCCGCGAGCGTGCAGGCCCCATCGGATGTGACGGAAACAACGCTGGACCCCATCGCATCGGCCGAACAGGCCATTGATGCGGCAGCACCCGTGGCACCCGCGGCGGCCGCCCCTGCGGCCCCGGCGGCAGCAAAACCTGCGGCACCTGCCCCGAAACCGGCATCCAGCCTGTCCAAACCCTATGTTCAGATCGGCATTTTCAGTGTCGAAGCCAATGCCGAACGCGCGGCCAAACAGATGCGCGGCGCCGGGCTGGTCCCGACGGTCAAGAAATCAGAAATCAATGGCAAGCCGTTCTGGCGTGTCGTTGTCGGCCCGGTCACCAGCCAGTCCGAACTCAACAGCCTGGTCAAGAAGATCAAGGGCGAAGGGTTCTCGGACGCCTATGCCGTGTCGAGCTAATCACAGGAGCTTTCCCAGACCATGATCCGCCACTTCGCTGCCTGCCTGGCGCTGATCCTGTTCAGCCTTCCCGCCCAAGCCTTCGAGACCAAGGCAAGTGCCGCCTATGTCTATGACCTGACCACCGGCACGGTGCTTCTGGCCAAGAATGCGGACCAGCCGCTGCCGCCCGCCTCCATGTCCAAGCTGATGACGCTATACATGGCCTTCGAAGCGCTGGAGAACGGGCGGCTGGAACTGGATGACGAATTGCTCGTCTCTGCCGATGCGGCGTCCTACGGCGGTTCCACCATGTTCCTGCAGCAGGGCGAACGGGTGTCGGTCGAAGATCTGCTGCGCGGCATCATCGTGCTGTCGGGCAATGACGCCTGTGTGGTCCTGGCAGAGGCGCTGTCGGGGACCGAAGCGCGTTTCGCCCGCGACATGACCACCCGTGCGCAGCAGCTGGGCATGACCAATTCGACCTTCATGAACTCCAACGGCTGGCCCAAGCCGGGCCACCGCATGTCGATGCGCGACCTCGGGTTGGTGGCCACCAAACTGATCACGGAATTTCCGCAGTTCTACCCGATGTTCGCTGAAGAGGAGTTCCTGTTTGATGCCAACGAGTCGGCGAACCGCTACAACCGCAACCCGCTGCTCAAGCTGGGGATTGGCGCGGACGGTCTGAAGACCGGCCACACATCCGAGGCGGGCTACGGGCTGGTCGGATCGGCCAAACAGGGGAACCGGCGCGTGGTTTTCGTGATCTCGGGGCTGGATACCGCCGAAGCACGCGCGCAGGAATCCGAAGCCATCGTGAACTGGGCCTTCCGCCAGTTCTCTGAACGTACCCTGGGCGAGGCCGGCACGCAGATCACCGAAGTGCCTGTTGCGCTGGGTGCCGTGCAGACCGTGGGGCTGGAGCTGAAAGACAAGCTGACGATGCTGACTCCCTTTACCGGCAGCAATGACGTCACGGCAGAGGCGATCTATCAGATGCCTTTCAAGGCCCCGATCGAAAAGGGCGCCGAGATGGGGGAACTGGTGATCACCCGCGAAGGCCTGCCGGAAGTGCGCGTACCGCTGGTTGCCTCCGATGATGTGGCCCCCGGCGGCTTCATGATCAAACTGGCCGCAGCGGCGCAGCATCTGCTGGCGCGGATCAATGCAGGTCCGCAGGAAGCCTCGTGAGCGACAAGGGGCTGTTCATCAGCTTTGAGGGCATCGACGGTTCGGGAAAATCCACCCAGGCCAGGCTGCTGGCCGATCATCTGCGCGACGCAGGCCGTGACGTGATCCTGACGCGGGAGCCCGGCGGCTCTCCCGGGGCGGAGGAGATCCGCGCATTGGTCCTGCAGGGCGATCCCGACCGCTGGTCGGCGGAAACCGAGATTCTGCTCTTCACTGCCGCGCGCCGCGATCATCTGGAACGCACCATCCGGCCCGCGCTTGCGGCGGGCAAGGTTGTGATCTGCGACCGTTTTGCGGATTCGACCCGGATGTATCAGGGCCTGTCGCGCGGCGATCTGCGCGGCGTCGTGGACCGGTTGCATGACCTCATGATCGGGGTCGAGCCGGATCTGACCATCCTGATCGACATGGACCCCACCGAAGGGTTGAGCCGCGCCCTGTCCCGCAAGGGGGCCGAGGAACGGTTTGAGGATTTCGGCGAGGATCTGCAAAAGGCCATGCGCGCGGGGTTCCTGGCGCTTGCCGATGAATTTGCGGACCGGTTCCGGGTTGTCGACGGCGCAAGGGCCGTCGAGGCCGTGGCGGCAGATGTCCGCGCGGTGGCGGACGAGTTTCTGCCCAAGCGGCGCGCCTGAAGGCTGGCACCGACATGCGCGCGGCTTGCGCCTCATGCGACACCAGACGCCCGCAAAAACAGCAAAAGGCCCCGCAAGGGGGCCTTTTCCGGAGGTACGAGGTCGGGGAAGTGTTATTCGCGTTCCAGCACGAATGTCCCGCCGCCGCCGATGAGGATCGGCGCGCCGCCGGGCCGGTCCGTCACGACAACCGTGGCCGGTCCGACAGCCGCCTGCGCCTGACCGCCGCCAACCGGGCCAAGGAAGGAACCGCCGAGGCCAAGGTTGACCTGACCGATGCTGCCGCTGACCGGATCAACCAGTTCGCCACCCATGTTCAGGGTGAATACGTTGGTCACGACTTCGGTGGGTGCGCCGGGGATTGGCGGCACGCCGGGGGGCAGGATGATCGGCTGAGTCTCCTCAGAGAGGACCGACGGCGCGATACCGTCTGCACTGTCCAGCGTACCGTCGAGGGTGAAGGCCTCGCCGCCCAGTTCGCCACGGAAATTGGTGGCGGTCCCGGCAATGGTCTCATTGTCGAAATCCGCCTGAACCTCCAGATCGCCAAGCGCAAAACCGGTGGTATTGGTGTTGTCGTTGGCGGTGATGTTCAGCAGCGTGGAGCCGCGGAACGTGCCCTGCCCCACCAGTTCGACACTGGTCGGCGCCAGGCTTGTGGTGTTCGACAATTCGTCGAATTTGGCGTCATATTCGGCGCGGGTTGCAGCCGGTCCGCCGCCGGGTCCGCCCCCCGGTCCGCCGCCAACCGCATTGCTGGTGCAGGCCGCCATCGCGAGGCATGCTGCCCCCAGCAGACCGGCACGTAAAATACTTTGATTGTTCACAAGAATTTCCCCTTCGTGGCTCAAAACACATTCAGATGGATGCCCTCCGGCCCGGCACGGAATTCGCAGGGCACAGGCAGAACCATGCGTTCAATAGCCTTGTGAAACGGCGTTTGGTCACTCCCCCAATCGGGGGATGCAGGGGCAATTCGGGCTTTTATGTGACCTTTGGCGCACAAGTTGCGACCACAGGTTGTTGCCAGTGGCTTGACGGTGCCATCCCGCCACCGCCCCCTTTCAACCGCCGCGATCCGTGGTAAACGAAACCCATGAACGACGAGGTCCCACATCCCGATCAGCTCGACGGTGCCCTGCATCCGCGCGATACCCCCGCCCTGATCGGACAGGCGGAGGCCGAAGCGGGATTCCTGGAGGCCTGGAACAGCGGCAAGCTGCATCATGCCTGGCTGCTGAGCGGTCCGCGCGGTGTGGGCAAGGCAACCCTGGCCTGGCGGATTGCGCGTTTTGTCCTGGCCACGCCCGATCCCGACGCGGGCGGCATGTTTGACACGCCTGCGCCCCGGACCCTGGACATAGATGCCGGTCATCCCGTTGCACGGCGCGTGGCCTCGGGCGGTGAAGGCGCGCTGAAATCCGTCACCCGCAGCGTGAACCCGGACACCAAACGGATGCGCAAGCAGATCGTGGTCGATGACATCCGCGCGCTGAACGGTTTTTTCCAGATGTCCGCCGCCGACGGCGGGCGCCGCGTGGTGATCATCGACGATGCGGATGTGATGAACGTCAACGCCGCGAATGCCCTGCTGAAAATGCTGGAAGAACCGCCCGCGCGGGCCATTTTGCTGCTGATCAGCCACCAGCCCTCCGGGTTGCTGCCCACGATCCGGTCGCGCTGCCGCACCCTGCGGCTGGGCAGGCTTGACCCCGATCAGATGGCGGCGGCCCTTGCCGCCTCCGGCGTCGCGGTCGATGGCGATCCGGCGGCCCTGGCCGAACTTTCCGGGGGCTCGGTCGGCGGGGCCCTGCGGCTGTCGCTGATGGGCGGGTTGCAGATCTATGCGGAACTGATCGGCCTGCTGTCCTCGATGCCGCGCATGGACCGCGCCCGCGCCATCAAACTGGCCGAAGCCGCCGCCCAGCGCGGGGCGGAAGAAAAGCTGAACCTGCTGTTCACCCTGGTCGACCTGATGCTGGCCCGGCTGGCACGGACCGGGGCCACAGGTGCGCCGCCCGCAATCGAGGCGGCAAGGGGCGAGGCACAGACCCTGGCGCGGCTGGCCCCCACGCCACATCAGGGCCGGATCTGGGCCGATCTGGCGCAACAGGTCTCCGACCGCGCGCAACATGGGCTGGCGGTCAACCTTGACCCTGCCGCGCTGGTCCTAGATACCCTGCTCAAGATCGCAGAAAACGCGCCGCGCTAGGATTACAGGCATGACCCCGCAGATCACCGACAGCCACTGCCACCTCGATTTCCCCGATTTCGAAGGCCAGTTGCCGCAGGTCATCGCCCGCGCGGCAGAGGCTGGCGTGACACGTATGGTCACCATCTGCACCAGGCTGCGCAATGAACCCGCCGTGCGCGCCATTGCCGAGGCACATGCGCCGGTCTTTTACGCCGCAGGCACCCACCCGATGTCCGCCGCCGCCGAACCGCTGGTCAGCCATGACACGCTGATGGCGCTGACCCGCCACCCCAAGATGGTCGGGATCGGCGAAACCGGTCTGGATTACCATTACACCGCCGAAAGCGCGGATGTGCAGAAGACTTCGCTGCGCATCCATATTGCCGCTGCGCGCGCCTCCGGGCTGCCGCTGATCATCCATGCCCGCGACGCCGATGACGACATGGCCGCGATCCTGACCGAGGAATATGCAAATGGCGCATATCCCTGCGTCATGCATTGCTTTTCCTCATCGGCTGGACTGGCCCGCACCGCGCTGGACCTGGGGTTCTACCTCAGCATGTCGGGCATCACCGCCTTTCCCAAATCGCAGGAACTGCGCGACATCTTTGCCAATGCGCCGCTGGACCGTATCCTGGTCGAAACCGACGCCCCCTATCTCGCCCCGCCGCCGCACCGGGGCAAGACCAACGAGCCCGCCTTTACCGCCCATACCGCGCGCCGCGCGGCCGAGACCTTCGGCCTCGACTACGCCGATTTCGCCGCGCGCACGCAGGAAAACTTCGACCGCCTGTTCAGCAAGGCTGCGCAGTTTGAAAAGGCCGCCTGATGGCCGAGATGCGGGTCACGATACTGGGCTGTGGATCCTCGGGCGGCGTGCCCCGTCTTGGCGGGCACTGGGGCGACTGCGACCCCGGGGAACCGCGCAATCACCGCCGCCGCTGTTCCGCGCTGGTGGAGCGGATCACCGATGCAGGCACCACCACGGTGCTGATCGACACCTCCCCCGACATGCGCAGCCAGTTGCTTGACGCAGGTGTGGGGCGGCTGGACGGGGTGCTATATACCCATGCCCATGCCGATCACGTGCACGGGCTGGACGATCTGCGGATGATCGTCATCAACATGCGCGCGCGGCTGCCGGTCTGGGCCGATGCCCCCACCCGCGCCGCCCTGCTGGAGCGGTTCGGCTATGCCTTCATCCGGCCCGAAGGGTCGATGTATCCCCCGATCCTGGAAATGAACGACATCGACGGCGATGTGACCATCGACGGGCCCGGCGGCGCGCTGACCTTTTCGCCCTTTCTGGTCAATCACGGTGGCATGGACGCGCTGGGATTCAAGATGAACAATGTCGCCTATCTGCCTGATGTCGTGAGCATTCCCGAAGATGCCTGGTCCCAGTTGCAGGGGCTGACCTGCTGGATCGTCGACGCCCTGCGCCGGGCACCGCATCCGACCCACAGCCACCTGGCCCAGACCCTGGACTGGATCGCAGCGCTGACGCCGGACCACGCGGTGCTGACCAACATGCACAACGATCTCGATTACCGTACCCTTGCCGCCGAAACCCCTGACCACATCGAACCCGCCTATGACGGCATGGTGTTGCGTTTTCCCCTGACCTGACCTCTTTTTGGCTCCAAATATTCCCACGGGGGTCCGGGGGTGTGAAACCCCCGGCGCTCCCGGCAAAGCGAAAGCCCAGATCGTGCAGAACCTTCTCGACGTCATCCTGCCTGTCTTCCTGGTCATCGGCTTTGGCTATTTTGCCGTCTGGCGCGGGCTGTTCCCGATCTCCGGCATTGATGGGGTCATGAAGTTCACCCAGAACTTCGCCATCCCCTGCCTGCTGTTCCAGGCGATTGCGAAACTCGACCTTGGCAGTGATTTCGACCCCGACCTGCTGATCAGCTTCTATGCCGGGGCCGCGATCTGCTTTGCGCTGGGGATCTTTGGCGCGCGGATCTTGTTGCAGCGGCCCTGGGAGGATTGCGTGGCAATCGGGTTTTGCTGCCTGTTCTCCAATTCGGTCCTGCTGGGCCTGCCCATCGCGGAACGCGCCTATGGGCCGGATGCCCTGACCGGCAACTATGCGATCATCGCCCTGCATTCGCCGTTTTGCTACGGTCTGGGCATCACCGTGATGGAGGTTGTGCGCAACCGGGGCCAGTCCACGGTGAAACTGGCAGGCGCTGTCGGGCGGGCGATGTTCAGCAATGCGCTGGTGCTGGCCATCCTGGGCGGTTTTGCCTTCAACCTGACCGGTCAGCCGATCCCCGGCGTTGTCGATGACGCCCTGTCGCTGATCGCCCGCGCCGCCCTGCCCGCCGCACTTTTTGCGCTGGGGGGTGTGCTGATCCAATACAGGCCCGAAGGTGACAAGATTGCCATCGCCATGGTCTGCATGATCGCCCTGCTGGTGCATCCCGCGCTGGTCTGGAGCTTTGGCACGGCCCTGTCGCTGCCGCAGGATGGCTTCCGCTCCGGCGTGCTGACAGCCGCCATGGCACCGGGGTTCAACGCTTATATCTTTGCCAATATGTACGGCAAGGGCCGCCGCGTCGCCGCGTCATCCGTGCTGATTGCAACCGGCGCGTCGCTGCTGACGGTCTGGCTGTGGCTGGAAATACTGGCCTGACACTGCCCCGGCTTCTCAGCCCGCCCATTGCCTGCCGCCATCCATATCAATCACCGTGCCGGACAGGTAATGCACCCTGGGGCTGGCCAGCATGACGGCAAGGTCCGCCACCTCCTGCGGGTGGGCAGGCCGGCCAAAGGGGTATTGGTCCGGGTTCAGCAACTCCGCCCAGCGGTTTTCGTCTCCGAACTGCTGACGCGCCTCGCTGCGAAGCCTGTCTGTCATGCGGTCGGTCCGCGTGGCAGCAGGATTGATGCCAAAGACACGCAGGTTGTCCTGCGGGGTTTCCGCCCCCAGCGCATTGGTAAAGCCGATCAGGGCCGCATTCCCGGCCGCACCGATGATATAGGAGGGCCGCACAGCCCGTCCGCCCATCCCGATGACATTGATGATCGTGCCGGATTTCCTTGCGCGCATCCGGGGGGCATAGAGCATGCAAAGGTGGATATACCCCCAGACCTTCAGCTCGAACCCTGTGCGCCAGTCTTCCATGCTGTGCGCGGACAGCGGGCCGGACTTGATGGCACCGGCGTTGTTCACCAGAATGTCGATGTCCGGCGCCTGGTCAAACAGGGCCGCGCGCGCCTCCTCCTTCGACAGATCCGCCGTGATGTGGCCAATGATCCCGCCGCTGTGTTCTCTTAACTCCTCGGCGGCGCTGCGCAACGCATCCTCCCGGCGAGAGACAAGTGTGATCCGCGCGCCCTCCTGCGCGAATGAACGCGCAATCGCCAGCCCGATGCCTTTCGACGCGCCGGTTACGAGAACATGATTATCCTGCAGGTCGAGATCCATCAGCCAACCTCCGATACAAGGCCCCGGTCCGGCGCAGTTTTGCTGCGCTGACCACCGGCCAGTTTGTGGCAGGGACAGGGTAAGGACAATGCGCCCGTTCGAACAGGATCAAAATAGGCTCGATCAACCGGTTGCATGGTTTGATTTTGGGAAGTTGGTGCGGTCGGAGAGACTCGAACTCTCACGGGTGTTACCCCACAGCGACCTCAACGCTGCGCGTCTACCATTCCGCCACGACCGCACGCCATGGATGGTGAAGGCGGTTTAGACAAAGCCGTGCGGCTTGTGAAGAGGAAAAGAAAACAAAAAGGCCCCCCGCAGCGCATCCGCTGCGGGGGGCCGTCACGCCCGGCTGTGCCGGGGTTATTCGCTGATCGAGAATGTGGGCAAAGCGCTGCCGGAAGCCGGTTGCGGTGTCGGCAGGGCAGAGCCTTGAACCCCGCCCGAACGGCTTGCCGCGGCGCGGATCAGTTCCGTCCGCTCGGGCTGGCCGGGGACAAAGACCGCCGCGGCACCGGAATCGGCAGCGGCAAGGCCTGCCTGATACCAGCTTTGCGCCATGTCCACACGTTTGGCAGGGCCGAAGCCCTGGCTCAGGTGGTGGCCCATCAGCTCGCCATAGACCCCTTCACCCAATGTAAAGAGCAGCAGGGCAGAGCCCACGGCCACATCCATGTTGTCGGTGCGATAGCCGACGCCGAGACAGATCTTGGCCGTGCCCTGAAGCTGTGCAGGCGACATGCCTGTGGTCAGCACAAATGCCGAAACGTCCTGCACCACCGCCTCGCGCGGTTTCAGCGACAGGGCCGCGACCTTGTCCTTCATCGCGGGGCCGAAACCGGCGCATTGCTGGGCAATCTGATCGGGGGTGAACCCCTGGATCTGGCTGACCAGCTCTTCCGATTCGGCAATGGCATAGGTCCGCGCCAGGCAGAATTGTTCGTTCAGCGCCACATTCGGGTCTGTCATGCTGGCCAGCGTGGTAAAGCCGCCGTTGGTATTGGTGATCAGCGATACCGTGTTGCAATGCGAGGCAAGCGAGGCCTGGGTCCCCGCCCCGAGGAAGTTCGGCAGGCCACCGGTGCCGGCATCAGGTGCCGGTGCAACCGCGGCGGCAAGAGAGCTCATCCCGGAGAGCGGTGCCGCCGGCGCTGTTGCTGCCATCGTGGCGCCGACCTGCGGCACTTGCTGCGGTGCAACGACGATGGTTGTCGTGGGCGCAGCCCCGTTGCCCGCCGGTGACTGGCCCGCCATTTCCGCGCGATAGGTCTTGAGCAGACCACGGGTGCCATCCGGCGTCGCCGCGACCTGCTGCTGAACCGCATAGCCCCCGGCCTGCGCGCGGTTGTAGCTGGAGATCAGCAGGTTCTGCTCAAAGGCGGAAAGCTGTCCGGTAACGGGATATCCGAGGTAAGCCTGGTACTGCGACACCGCATTGCGGGTCTTGCGCCCCAGCTGGCCATCCACGGTCCCCGCATCAAAGCCGAAATAGTTCAGCGAGGCCTGGATGTTCTTGCCTTCCTGGGTGGAGGGCAGCGATGAGCGGGTGGATTTCTTGCGATAGGTGCGCCGCTTGGTTGTCGTGCGCCGCTGCTTGTTCGCATTGGCCCCCACGATGCCGCCGATGATGGCGCCTGCAATGAAATCGCCTGCATCCGCTTCGACCCGCTCTGCCGGAATAACCGCCACCGAAAGGGCCAGAACGGCCCCTGTCATCAATTTGTAAATCATATGTCCGCTCCGAAAATGAATCGTTTTATGGGTATTGCGAAAAGGCTAACACAACATAATCCGGCCCGGGAACCTTTTTGGCCCGATTTGCCGCTGCGAATATTGAAAATTTGCGCAGGGACACCGAAGTACAAAGCTGAATGCCAGCCGAAAGGATACGCCAATGACCGATACCGCCCCTCCCCCGCAGGACAAAGTCGTGCAGGTCGATATCGTGTCTGATGTCATGTGCCCCTGGTGCATCGTCGGCTACAAGCAGCTTGAGCAGGCCCTCGCGATGACCGGGGCCGGCGCCTTTATCCGCTGGCATCCGTTTGAGCTGAACCCCGCCATGCCCGCCGAAGGGCAGAACCTGACCGAGCATATCGCAGAGAAATACGGTGCCAGTGCCGCCCAGTCTGCCGAAAACCGCAGGCGGCTGGTGGATCTGGGCCATGATCTGGGGTTCACCTTCAATTTCGACGCGGACAGCCGCATCGTGAATACCTTTGCCGCGCATCAGCTGCTGGACTGGGCGCAGGAAGCACACCTGCAGCACCCGCTGAAACTGGCGCTTTTCGATGCGCATTTCACGCTGGGGCGCGATGTGTCGGATCATGAGGTCTTGGCAGAGGTTGCGGGTTCGGTCGGTCTTGACCGCGACGCGGCCCGCGCCGTGCTGGAGAGCGGCAGCCATGCCGCAGAAACCCGCAAGCGCCAGGAATTCTGGACATCGCGCGGCATATCGGGCGTGCCTTCGATGGTATTCGACGAACGCTATCTGCTGACCGGCGCGCAGGGTGCCGAAACCTATGCGCGGATGCTGACCAAGGTGCTGAGCGAAAAGCACGCGGCCTGACCGGCCCCGGCCGGTCCGGAAACGCGGTGCTGCCTCAGATGCCGTTCACGGGCACCTTGAGCATCAGGTTGCCATCCTTGTCCCGGGGCAGTTCGCCGGCACGCATGTTCACCTGAAGCGACGGGATGATCAGCTTTGGCACCGCCAGCTGCGCGTCCCGTTCGGTTCTGAACTTGATGAATTCCTCGCGGGTCTTGCCCCCGCCGACATGGATGTTGCCCGCCTTTTGCGCGGCAACCGTGGTTTCCCACTGGATCGCGCGGCCATTGGGGCCGTAATCGTGGCACATGAACAGGCGCATCTCGTCGGGAAGGGACAGCACCTTCTGGATGCTGTCATAAAGCTGGCCCGCATCGCCACCGGGGAAATCCGCCCGCGCCGATCCCCCATCGGGCATGAACAGCGTATCCCCCGCAAAGGCCACATCGCCCATCACATGCACCATGCAGGCCGGCGTATGGCCCGGCGTATAGATGGTAAAGCAGGTCATCTCGCCCACCTTGTAGGTGTCACCGTCCTTGAACAGCGCATCGAACTGCGAGCCGTCACGCTGGAATTCGGTGCCTTCGTTGAAGATCTTGCCGAAGGTTTCCTGCACCACCATGATCTTTTCACCGACACCGATCCTGCCCCCCAGTCTTTGCTGGATATAGGGCGCCGCGCTGAGGTGGTCGGCGTGGACATGGGTTTCGATGATCCAGTCCAGTTTCAGGCCCTTGCTCTCGATCTCGGCGATCAGGGCATCGGCGTGGTCATAGGTGATGCGGCCGGCGGCATAGTCGATGTCCATCACGCTGTCGATGATGGCGCAATGCACGCTTGCCGGATCGCGCACGATATAGCTGATCGTGTTTGTCGCCTCGTCAAAATGCGCCGAGACCTCGGGTTTGACGGACATGTCCACGGGATAGGTCATTGGATTTCCTCCATTACGCTGTGACATCGGGCCTGCGCGACAGGGCCACCTGCATGAGCTTTGCTATCACGATACCGCCAATCAGCGCGGCAACAAAGATCACAACTTCGGTCTGCCCTGTTCCCAATGCGGGCAGTGCGCCGCCGGGGCAGAAACCGGCAATGCCCCAGCCGATCCCGAAGGTTGCGGAGCCCGCGATCAGCGGCAGATCGAAGTCGCGGCTTGCGGGCAGGTGAAAGCGGCGGTCAAACAGCGGGACGGGGCGTTTCAGCACCACGCGGTAGCCGATGAAGGTGACAAGCAGCGCGCCGCCCATGACAAAGGCAAGGCTGGGGTCCCAGCTGCCCGCGACGTCGAAAAAGTTCAGAACCTTGGCCGGGTTGGCCATGCCGGAGATCGAGATGCCGACCCCCAAGATCAGGCCGATCAGATAGCAGATGACAATGCGCATGGCTCAGCCCCCCATCACATGGCGCAGCAGATAGACCGTGATGCCGGTGGCCAGCATGAAGGTCAGCGTCGCCAGGATGGAGCGGGGTGACAGCCGCGCCATGCCGCAGACCCCATGGCCCGAAGTGCATCCCGCCCCAAAGGTCACGCCCACCCCGACAATCAGCCCGCCGATGACCAGCATCATGCGGGAGACCGGAACCTGCACCTGCGGAAATTCACCCGTGACCAGCATCACGAGAGCGGGACCGCTGACCATCCCCGCCACGACCGCCGCCCGCCAGGACCAATCGGCAAAGCCCGCAGGCGTCAACAGTCCGGCCAGAACGCCGGTTGCCCCCATGATCCGGCCCATCAGCCCCATCAGCAATACGGCAGCCAGACCGATCAGCGCGCCCCCCGCAAGGGATTGAAAAGGTGTGAAAGCGGTTTCCATCACCGCCCCCTCCGCGCCGGACCAATGCCAGCAGGATCAAGATGGCCTTTGTTCAACGACATGCGCGGGGTCCTTTCCCAAAGCCCGGTGCCGTCTGGGAAAGATCGACGCGCAGGCAGGATAAACATTCAAAAGTCATTATATGTTTTCCCATGCCGGGTTTCAACCGTTCTGAGGCGGGCAGCCCCGGCAACGTGTGATCTTGTCGCGCCTGCCGATCGCGCCTAAACATCCGCCATGGTGGAATGGATTGTCACGGACGGGTTGACCGACTACCGCGCCGCGGAGGCGTGGATGGAAGCGCGCGTGGCCGCGATCAGCGCCGGTGAGGCCGAGGAATGCATCTGGCTGGTCGAACATCCGCCGCTTTACACCGCAGGCACCTCTGCCCGGGCGGAGGATCTGACCGATCCGGGTCGCTTTCCCGTTTATGATTCCAAACGGGGCGGGCAATATACCTATCACGGGCCGGGCCAGCGCGTCGCCTATGTGATGCTGGACGTTGCCGCGCGCGGCCGCGACGTGCGCTGCTTTGTCCGCCAGCTTGAGGATTGGGTGATCACCACGCTGGAACAGTTCAATGTCACCGGCGAAATCCGCGCAGGCCGCGTTGGCGTCTGGGTGCAGCGCCCGGAAAAGACGCCTCAGCCCGACGGCTCCCCGGCAGAGGACAAGATCGCTGCCATCGGCATCCGCCTGCGGAAATGGATCAGCTTTCACGGCATCAGCATCAATGTGGAACCGGATCTGGAGCATTTTTCCGGTATCGTCCCCTGCGGGATCAGCGACCACGGGGTCACCTCACTGGTGGACCTCGGGCTGCCGGTCAGCATGGCCGATGTCGACGTAGCGCTGCATGCGGCCTTCGATCAGGTGTTCGGCCCCCTGCCCGCCGTGACCGCCTGAGCGAAAGCCCGGAACCCTCCGGCCTTCCCCGTCGGCTTCGAAAAAACCGCGACGCAGCCGCAAAATAACCCCGCCCTGCGACACCTCGCCCATTGCCCCCTGCGCCAAGCCGCTTTAGAACGGCTCTCAATCCGCACCGCATGACAGCCGACAGGCGTGGTGTGACCCATGAGTTCAAGTTTCAGGAGGCACCGCATGGCAGACGCAGCCATTCAAGGCCATGACCACCACGACGAGCGCGGTTTCTTCACCCGCTGGTTCATGTCCACCAACCACAAAGACATCGGTATTCTGTACCTCGTCGTCTCCGCGCTTGCGGGTTTCGTGTCGGTGGGCTTCACCGTCTACATGCGCCTTGAGCTGATGAACCCCGGGGTTCAGTACATGTGCATGGAAGGCGCACGGATGTTCGCCGATTCTGCGGCCACCTGTACGCCAAACGGGCATTTGTGGAACGTGCTGATCACCGGCCACGGCATCCTGATGATGTTCTTTGTGGTGATTCCGGCGTTGTTCGGCGGATTTGGTAACTATTTCATGCCCTTGCAGATCGGCGCGCCTGACATGGCGTTCCCGCGGCTGAACAACCTTTCCTTCTGGCTCTACGTTGCCGGTACAACCCTTGCGGTCTGTTCCGTGCTGGCACCGGGTGGCAACGGCCAGGCCGGTTCCGGCGTTGGCTGGGTGCTGTATCCACCGCTTTCGGTGAAAGAAGGCGGCATGTCGATGGACCTTGCGATCTTCGCGGTTCACGTCTCCGGCGCCTCCTCGATCCTGGGTGCGATCAACATGATCACCACCTTCCTGAACATGCGTGCCCCCGGCATGACCCTGTTCAAGGTGCCGCTGTTCTCCTGGTCGATCTTTGTCACCGCCTGGCTGATCCTGCTGGCGCTGCCGGTGCTGGCCGGTGCCATCACCATGCTGCTGATGGACCGCAACTTCGGCTTTGCCTTCTTTGACCCGGCTGGCGGCGGCGACCCGATCCTGTACCAGCACATCCTGTGGTTCTTTGGCCACCCGGAAGTCTACATCATCATCCTGCCCGGCTTCGGCATCATCAGCCACGTCATCGCGACCTTCTCGCGCAAGCCGGTCTTCGGTTACCTGCCGATGGTCTGGGCGATCATCGCGATCGGCGCATTGGGCTTTGTCGTCTGGGCGCACCACATGTACACCGTCGGCATGTCGCTGAACCAGCAGGCCTATTTCATGCTGGCCACGATGGTCATCGCGGTGCCGACAGGGGTGAAGGTGTTCAGCTGGATCGCCACGATGTGGGGCGGCTCCATCGAGTTCAAGACACCGATGCTCTGGGCCTTCGGCTTCCTGTTCCTGTTCACCGTCGGCGGTGTGACCGGCATCGTTCTGTCCCAGGCCGCCGTGGACCGCTACTACCACGACACCTATTACGTGGTCGCGCACTTCCACTATGTGATGAGCCTTGGTGCCGTGTTCGCGATCTTTGCGGGGATCTACTTCTACTTCCCCAAGATGACGGGCCGCATGTACCCCGAATGGGCCGGCAAGCTGCACTTCTGGGCGATGTTCATCGGGGCCAACCTGACGTTCTTCCCACAGCACTTCCTGGGCCGTCAGGGCATGCCGCGCCGCTACATCGACTATCCCGAGGCCTTTGCCTACTGGAACCACTGGTCCTCGATGGGCGCATTCCTGAGCTTTGCCTCCTTCCTCTTCTTCTTCGGGATCATCGCCTATTCGCTGACCCGCGGTGCGAAGGTGACGGCGAACAACCCCTGGAACGAATTCGCCGATACGCTGGAATGGACCCTGCCCAGCCCGCCGCCCGAACATACGTTCGAGCAGCTTCCGAAGCAGGAAGACTGGGACATCAAGCACGGCCACTAGAGCGCCCGACCTTAATCCCGAGACATGAATACCCTGCCGCGCCTGCGGCGCTCTCGGGACATTCATGTCGCTGGATGCTTCAGGTTAAAGGTCGGACGCGTTAAGGCATCTCAAATCGTCAAAAGGCCCCGACAAGCGTCGGGGCCTTTTGCATTTGGCGTGATTGACAGCAGCGCCACGCGCGTGGAACCTGACCGGACAACATTTGAGGTTCCCTTATGAAAAAGATACTTCTCGCCGCGACCTGCATCCTTGCCGCAGGCCCCGCCCTTGCATTCGACATCGGCTTTGACTGGTCAGGCCTGAAACCCTGCACCAACGGAAAGCCCAACACTGTCGCCAACCCCGCATTTCAGGTCAGTGGCGTTCCCGCAGGCACGAAATTCATCCGCTTCAAGCTGACCGACCGCGACGTGCCCAATTACAACCACGGCGGCGGCGTGGTGGCCTACAACGGGCAGAAGGTGATTGCGCCCGGTGCCTTCAAATACAAAAGCCCCTGCCCGCCCAGCGGCCGCCATACCTATGAATGGACCGCGACCGCCCAGACCAAGAAGAACGGCGGCGCGCTGGCCACCGCCCGAGCGGCACGCAAATATCCGTGAGCGTCGCTGTCACCGCGCTCTACACCGCATGTGTGGCGCTGTTGTTCCTGATCCTGAGCGCGCGGGTCATCCTGTACCGGCGCGCCAACAGGATCTCGCTGGGGGATGTCGGCGACAAGGCCCTGATCAAGCGCATGCGCGCCCAGGCCAATTGCGGCGAATATGCCCCCATCGGTCTGATGCTCCTGCTGGTCAGCGAATTGAGCGGCGCCCCCGCCCTCGCGCTTCACCTGATGGGCATGACCCTGCTGGCGGGGCGATTCCTGCATGCGGTGGGCTTTTCCGCCACCCCGCAAAAGATGATCCTGCGGCAGATCGGCATGGCGATGACACTGGCCATGATCCTGTTCAGCGCTCTGGGCCTGATCGGACATGCGCTGTTCTGAACGGCGCGGGGGAAGTTTGAAAAAATTTCGCCTCAAACCGCCTTTTCCCTCTTGCGGCGCGCGGCTGGGATGGGTATCTCCCCCTCACCCAAGGAAGCGGGCGTAGCTCAGGGGTAGAGCATAACCTTGCCAAGGTTAGGGTCGGGCGTTCGAATCGCCTCGCCCGCTCCAATGGGTCCTTCTGAAACAGACCGCCATCTGGCGGTCTTTTTCGTTTCTGGCCTGGCGCCCTGCCGCACAGGGCAGATTTCAACCCCTGATTATCCCGATCCGCGGAACCCCGGGGCGCGGCCCTTCCGGCCCCCTTCAGCTCTGCCACTGCGCTGTTGCAGCACCTGACCGGCAATCCGGGTTCAACAACCGGCCAAAAGTTGTGCAAAGCGCCGAACTTGCGGGCAACAATTATGCAGATCGCCCTGCTGCCGCCCGAAATCGACTGCAAATTCTAGTGAATCGCCAAGCGCATCCCGCCTAGTAACGCTGCCCAATCCGGGCAAAAGCGCCGCGCGGGGGCCATCTTGGCAGATACTTCCCCCACGCGACTACAACAACAGTTGCGGGGTCTGACTACACGGGTCGGCCACCGGTTGGGAAGGACCGTTCGCGGTATTCCGATCGTCCGCAGCGACAACCGGGATGTTTGATAAATGAAACTTAAAACCTCTGCTCTTGTGACGGGCGCCTTGCTGGGCTCCGCCGTCATGGCTGCCGCCGAATGCGCCGACCCCGTGAAGGTCGGCGTGCTGCACTCCCTTTCCGGGACAATGGCGATTTCCGAAACCACCTTGAAAGACACCATGCTGCTGCTGATCGAGGAACAGAACGCCAAGGGCGGTGTTCTGGGATGCCAGATCGAGGCGGTTGTGGTTGATCCGGCCTCCGACTGGCCGCTC
Source organism: Sulfitobacter sp. PR48 (assembly GCF_028807335.1). Lineage (NCBI taxonomy): Bacteria > Pseudomonadati > Pseudomonadota > Alphaproteobacteria > Rhodobacterales > Roseobacteraceae > Sulfitobacter > Sulfitobacter sp. PR48. The sequence goes on from NZ_JARAMM010000008.1 coordinate 243,712, forward strand.
TTTGCCGAAAAGGCGCGCGAACTGCTGACGGTGCATGATGTGGACGTGATCTTTGGCAACTGGACCAGCGTCAGCCGCAAATCGGTGCTGCCGGTGATCGAGGAACTGAACGGCCTGCTGTTCTACCCGGTGCAATACGAAGGCGAGGAAAGCTCCAGGAACGTCTTCTACACCGGTGCCGCGCCGAACCAGCAGGCGATCCCCGCGACCGATTATTTCCTTGAGGAACTGGGCGTCGAGAAATTCGCGCTGCTGGGCACCGACTACGTCTATCCGCGCACCACGAACAACATCCTTGAAAGCTATCTGAAGTCCAAGGGGATCGCGCAGGAAGACATCTTTGTGAACTACACGCCCTTTGGCCATTCCGACTGGGCCACCATCGTGGCCGATGTGGTTGCACTGGGCGCGGACGGCAAGCAGGTCGGCGTGATTTCCACCATCAACGGTGACGCCAACATCGGGTTCTACAAGGAACTGGCAGCGGCGGGCATCTCTGCCGATGACATCCCCGTGGTGGCTTTCTCCGTGGGTGAGGAGGAACTGTCCGGCCTCGACACCTCCAACCTTGTCGGGCATCTGGCGGCCTGGAACTATTTCCAATCGGCAGAATCCGAGGCCAACGACGCCTGGGTTGCCGCATGGAAGGCCAAGATGGGCGACGACCGCGTGACCAACGACCCGATGGAGGCGCATTACATCGGCTTCAACATGTGGGTAAACGCGGTTGAAGCGGCAGGCACCACCGATGTGGATGCGGTGCGCAGCGCGATGTACGGGCAGGAATTTCCGAACCTGACCGGGGGCACGGCGGTGATGCTGCCGAACCATCACCTGGCCAAACCGGTGCTGATCGGTGAAATCACCGCCGATGGCCAGTTCGATATCGTCAGCCAGACCGACGAAGTGCCGGGCGACGCCTGGACAGACTTCCTGCCGGAATCGGCTGTCCTGACATCGGATTGGAAGGACCTTGGCTGCGGCATGTACAACACCGAAACCAAGTCCTGCGTGCAGCTGACATCCAACTACTGAACCGGGTGCGGCGCGGGGATAGTCTCCGCGCCGACTGTCCTGAAGAATGATTGGCTTTCCCTGATGCTTCGTCTGTTTCTCCTGGCCCTGGCGCTTTGCCTGTCCCTTCCTGCTGGCGCACAGGCACAAAGCCTGCAACCCATCCTGCAAACCCATGCCGATGAAGTTCTCAAGCCCGGTCGGCGCAGTGTCGATGTGGTGCTGGTGGATCTGGTGGCCAGCGGCCTGCCGCAGGTGGTTCCCTTTCTGGAGGCCTGGCGCGACCGCGAGATCGTGCAGCGCGATGAAGACGGGCAGTTCTTTCGCCGCAAGGGCGGTGAACTTATCGATCTGGATACCGCTGTCGTTGCAGGCCCCGCCGCCGGGACAAAGCTGACCGAAGCCCGCCCCAACGGCGGTGTGCGCCGTGCGATCAGCGAGGCACTGGTGCAGTTCCAATTGTCCGACCCCGATATCGGCAAGCGCCGCGCGGCTGTCGACGCGATTGCCCGCAGCATGGACGCCAGTCAGCTTGGCCCGCTGACCGCCGCCATCGAGACGGAGACCGACCCCGAACTGAAACGCGTGAAATCGCGGCTGGCCGGGATGCTGGGCGCGCTTTTTGCCAGCACCCCTGACGGGCGCGTGGCCGCCATCAACGCGCTGTCGGGGGATCTGTCCGTCGACGTGCGTGCCGTGCTCAACACCATCCTTTCCACGCAGGATGACGTGGCAAAGGAGCTGCCGGAAGGCGGCAATATCGCGCGCTTCCTCAAACCCGGCACCGATCTGACCCCGCAGCAAGCCTATGCGCGGCTCTCGGCCGCCGGACTGGCGCCTGCCCTTGTGACCCAGAGCGACATCCGCGCCGCCCTGATTGCCCATATTGACGGTGGCATGGTGGGCGGAATGCCCGTTGCAGCGCTGGACAATGACGCCGATCGTGCCGCCGCCTATGACGCGCTGGCCGCCGATGGCGTGGTGCCGCCCCGTGTGAGCGCCGAGGCCGAGGCGGAGGCAATTGAAAGCCACGTCTTCTTCCAACGCTATGCCGAAGCCGACCCCGCCGTCACCGATGCCGCGCGCTCCGTGCTGAACGGCATCGAAACGCGGGTGTCCTTCAGTCAGGCCGCCGATCTGGGCCTTGATGCGCTTTCGCTGGCCTCGATCTACTTTCTGGCCGCCATCGGGCTGGCCATCACCTTTGGCGTCATGGGCGTGATCAACATGGCGCATGGGGAATTCATCATGATGGGGGCCTATACCGGCTTTGTCGTGCAGCAGTTTGTCCCCGATTACACCCTCTCGATCATCATTGCGCTGCCACTGGCCTTTGCGCTGACATTCGGGGCCGGGGTGGCGATGGAGCGGCTGGTGATCCGCCATCTTTATCACCGTCCGCTGGAGACGCTGCTGGCCACCTTCGGCATTTCAATCGCGCTGCAACAGCTGGCCAAGAACATCTTTGGCACCCAGGCGCGGCCCCTGACCTCGCCCGGCTGGCTGGACGGGGCGCTGGTGATCAATGACGTGATCGCCATCAGCTATATCCGCATCGCGATCTTTGTCCTGGCGCTCATGTTTCTGGCGCTGATCCTGCTGGTGCTGAACCGGACACGCCTGGGGCTTGAGGTGCGCGCGGTGACCCAGAACCCCGGCATGGCGGCCTCCATGGGGATCAACCCGGACCGGATCAACATGCTGACCTTTGGTCTGGGATCGGGCATCGCGGGAATCGCGGGCGTGGCCATCGGGCTTTACGCAAAAGTCACCTCCGAGATGGGGGCCGATTACATCGTTCAAAGCTTCATGACCGTGGTCGTGGGCGGTGTCGGCAATGTCTGGGGCACGCTTGCCGGGGCCTCGATGATCGGCTTCCTGCAAAAGGGCATCGAATGGCTGAACCCGTCCAACACCCTTGCGGCGCAGACCTACATGATCCTTTTCATCATTCTTTTCATCCAGTTCCGTCCCAAGGGCATTGTCGCCCTCAAGGGCCGGGCGGCAGCAGATTGAGGCTTCACATGATGCATGATCGCGGTATCCTGAGGGTTCAGTCCCATTCAACCACGGAAATTTCACATGAAGGTCATTTACGCATTGCTCGGGATCATTCTGCTGGCCACGTCGGCGCAGGCGGATGGCTATGGGTTCAGAACGCCCTCGGGCAATATCTATTGCAACGGCTCGCTGGAGGGCGGCGACATCAGCTGCACCATCGCGGAACGGTCATCGGGGCCGGTTCTGCCCCGGCCCGGCTGGTGCAATGGCTACTGGGGGCACACCTTCACGCTGAACCGCTATGGTCCGGTGCAGATGGAATGCAGCCAGGCCGCGCCGCGCAAATCAAGCTACACCGATGTGGCGCCCTATGGCGAGACAGGGCATTTCGCAGAGATCACCTGCCAGTCGGAGCGCAGCGGGCTGACCTGCCGCAATGCAGAGGGACATGGCTTCATGCTGTCGCGACGGGTGCAGCAGATCTTCTGACGCCCCGCGCAGGGAGGGTCGCGCCATGAGACGCAGTTTCATCGCGCAGAATCCTTCCATCCTGTGGTTCCTCTGCGCGCTTGCGCTGTTCACGCTGGGGGTCACCATCCTGTCCGAAGGTTTCGGCATCGGCGTGATCTCCACCTCTTTCGTCAAGACATTGGGCAAGACGCTGTGCCTGTGCCTGATCGCCATCGCGATGGATGTGGTCTGGGGCTATTGCGGCATTCTCAGCCTGGGGCATTTCGCCTTCTTCGGGATCGGCGGCTATGCCATCGGCATGTGGCTGATGTATGCGCGCACCGAGGGCATCGTGCTGGGCAGCCTTGCCGGTCAGCCCCTGCCCCCCACCCCGACAGAGATTTCGGACGCCATCGGCAACCAGATCTTCGGCGTGGTGGGCAGTTCGGAATTTCCGCTGATCTGGGCCTTTGCCGATAATCTGTTCCTGCAATTGCTGATGGTCGTGCTGGTTCCCGGCCTGCTGGCGCTGGTCTTCGGCTGGCTGGCCTTCCGCAGCCGGGTAACCGGTGTCTACCTGTCGATCCTGACCCAGGCGATGACCCTGGCGCTGTCGCTGTACCTGTTCCAGAACGACAGCGGATTGCGCGGCAACAACGGGCTCTCGGGCCTGCAGAACATCCCCGGATTCGAGCAGACCTCGCAGGCCGCCCTGTCGCTGGTGTTCTTCCTCGTCTCGGCCCTGGCGCTTGGCGCGGGCTATCTGTTCTTTGCCTGGGTGGTGTCGGGCAAGATGGGCAGCGTGGTGAAGGGCATTCGCGACAATGAGGCGCGGGTGCGTTTCCTGGGCTACCACGTGGAAAGCTACAAGCTGTTCATCTTTACCATAACCGCCATCGTGTCGGGCATCGCCGGGGCGCTCTATTACCCGCAGGCGGGCATCATCAACCCCGGGGAAATCGCGCCCATCGCCTCGATCTACCTCGCGGTCTGGGTCGCCATCGGCGGGCGGGGGCGGCTTTACGGTGCGGTCATCGGTGCCGCCTTCGTGTCGCTGCTGTCGTCCTGGTTCACCGGCGGCGGGGCGTCGGACATCAACCTGTGGGTCTACACGATCCAATGGACGAACTGGTGGCTGGTACTGCTGGGCCTGAGCTTTGTCGCCGTCACGCTGTTCTTTCCCAAGGGCATTGGCGGGCTGTTCGATTATCTGGTGAGGAAACCGTCATGAGCATGCTGCTGGAGGTCAATGGCGTCACCGTCACCTTTGACGGGTTCCGGGCGATCAACAACCTGTCGATCAACTTTGCCGAGGGCGAATTGCGCGCCATCATCGGGCCGAATGGTGCGGGCAAGACCACTTTCATGGACATCGTCACCGGCAAGACAAAGCCGGACAAGGGCGAGGTGATCTGGGGCGAGCGCAACATTTCCCTGCTGGGCATGTCGGAAAGCGAAATTGCCAAGGAGGGCATCGGGCGCAAGTTCCAGAAACCCACCGTATTCGAGGATCAGACGGTACGGCAGAACCTTGCCATGGCGCTGAAGAACCCGCGCGGGCCCTTTGCGGTGCTGACGCACAAGAAGACCGCAGCCAACGGCGCGCGGATCGAAAAGATCGCCGAAGAAATCGGTCTGAGCGGCAGTCTGACCCGCGTCGCGGGCGAGCTGAGCCATGGTCAGAAACAATGGCTGGAAATCGGCATGCTGCTGGCCCAGGAACCCCGCCTGATGCTGGTGGATGAACCCGCCGCAGGCATGACGGCGGAGGAACGCGAAAAGACAACGGACATTCTGCGGGAGGCGGCAAAGACCCGCGCGGTGGTGGTGGTGGAACATGACATGGAATTCGTGCGCCGCCTGGACTGCAAGGTCTCGGTGCTGCACGAGGGCGCGGTGCTGGCCGAGGGGCGTCTTGAACATGTCACCGCCGATCCGACCGTGATCGATGTCTATCTGGGGCGCGGCCATGCTTGATATTGCGAATCTCGACCTGAAATACGGGCAAAGCCAGATCCTCTTCGACGTCTCCATGACCGCGACCGTGGGGCAGATCACCGCCGTGATGGGCAACAACGGTGTGGGCAAGACCAGCCTGTTGAAGGCAATCGCGGGGCGACATCCGGCACAGGCGGAGCGGGCCGAGGTCGGCGGTGCCCCCCTGCCCCTGTCATCAGCCGTCAGGGCAGCGCGGGCCGGCATCGCCTATGTCCCGCAGGGCCGCGAGGTCTTTCCGATGATGAGCGTTCTGGAGAACCTGCAATCCGGCTTTGCCTGCCTGCCGAAACCCGACCATGTGATTCCGGATCATATCTTTGAATTGTTCCCGGTCCTGCGCGACATGCAATCGCGGCGCGGCGGCGACCTGTCGGGCGGTCAGCAACAGCAGCTGGCCATCGCCCGTGCCCTGATCACCCGCCCCAAGGTGCTGCTGTTGGACGAGCCGACGGAAGGCATTCAGCCCAATATCATCCAGCAGATCGGCGATGCGCTGGAACTGCTGCGCGGACAGGGGCAGATGGCCATCGTGCTGGTCGAACAAAACGCCGATTTCGCCTATCGGCTTGGCGACGCCTTTGTCGTGATGGAGGGCGGAAGGGTCAAGCGAAGCCGCGCCAAATTGGACTACCCCAAGGCAGAACTGATGAGCGATTTGGCGCTCTAATCCCGCAATACGGGAGATTTCTTGCGTTTTACACAATCTTTAATTGCATTGCCGTCATAATTTCGCCCGCTTTTCCCGCTTAGGTGTAGCCAGCGCAGCCAATGATCGTTGCGTTGGTAGAGGCCTTCGTGTGGAAAGATAAAAAGGTGATATATGCGACTTCTAGCCGTTGATGATGATCCGGTCGTACTTGAGCTCCTGACTGTCGTGTTCGGTCAGGATGATATGCCCGATATCACCTGCGCCCAGTCCGCCGATCAGGCGCTGACCATGCTGGAAGAAAACGACACCCGATTCGATTGCCTGATCCTTGATATCGAAATGCCGGGCATGAACGGAATTTCGCTGTGCCGCAAAATCCGCACCATGCCGGATTACCGCGAAACACCGATCCTCATGCTGACCTCGGTCAGGGACCGCATCAAGATCGAAAGTGCCTTTGCCGCCGGGGCCAACGACTATGTGACCAAGCCCTTTGACGTCAAAGAGATCACCACCCGGATCCGGGTGGCAAAACGGATGTCGGAAACCACCGAAAGCGCGCCCCGTCTCGACCCGCTGTTGCCGGTGGCAGATGCCACGAAAGGCGAACATGCCTTTGGCATCGGCTGTCCCGTCCGTCTGATGCATCAGGAACAGCTGATCCTGCCCTTCTCGCTGGGCAATTACCTGTCGCAGCTCTCGCGTCAGGCGCTGGACGAATGCTGTGTCTTTGCGGTCCGGATCGAAGAGATCGAGACGCTGTACAACAATTGCACAAGCCAGGAATTTGCCATTGCCCTGGGCGAGGTCGTCGACGCCATTGTCGAGGTGGTCGATCATCCCAACCTGCTGCTGGCCTATGAAGGCAAGGGCATCATTCTGGCCATCAGCCAGGGGGCCGAACCGCCCGATTGGCCGGTGATCGAGGATCAGGCCCATGCGCTGCTGAATTCGGGTGCCGCGGTCTATGCCGATGGCACGCCAATGAACCTCAGAGTGTCGATCGGCAATCCGATCCCGCCCTATACCAACCGTAATCAACGGGTGAAAAAGACATTCGACCGCGCCATCGACCGCGCCATGATGCGCAGCCGCAGCAATGCGGCCCAAAGGTCGAAGATGAGCGGAAAATCACCGGCCGGCGTGTTCTAGGTCGCCTTGATCTTGAATCGCCGATACCCTGCCGCGCTGCGCGCTCTCGGGACATCGGCGATACGGCCTGTATCAGGTCAAGGCGGGACGCTGTAGGTCAGCATCTCAGGCGCGCCCGGGCATGGCCTTGGCGCGCGGCGCTCAGTTGATTGGAAACTGGCTCAGGCAGCGGGCGGCGCTGCGGCGGTAGTCTTCCAGCGTTTCACTCACCGATCGCCGGTCGCGCACCACCGCCATCGCCGCTTTCTTCTGCGCCCAGGTCCCGGTGACATGGTGTTCGAGGATCAGGACCGTCACGCCCAGCATCACCTCTTTTTCCTCCGCACTGATCAGCTCGGCCCCCGCAAGCGCCACGGCCGTCAGCGCCAGGGTATTGGAACAGCGCAGCGCCGCGGCCTCGCTGCCTTCATAGACCTTTTCGGCCGCAGTGCCCGGCCCGGCGACGCTGGAGAAAACAAGTGCCAGGGTTCCGAAAAATGCCTGACGCGCCATCAAAAGACCTTGAAGGTCATGGTGGTCATAGACCTTTCGATCCCCTCAATGGTCAGCAGATGGTCATTGATGAACACGCCCACATCCTCCCCCTTGGGGATATAGAGCTTCATCAGCAGGTCGTATTCGCCCGAGGTCGAATAGAGTTCGGAATGGATCTCGCGCAGGGCAATTTCCTCGGCCACGCGGTAGGTTGTACCGGGGCGGCATCTGATCTGGATAAAAACACAGGTGGTCATCGGACTCTCGAAAATTGCGCTCTCCTCAGGCTGACACAAGGCCCGGTCGCCTGCAATCCCTCATCCGGTCTTGGCGTCGGGGCCAGCACTGCTATAAGGCTGCTGACGCCAGCCAGAGGGGCCCGATATGCGCCAGACCAGCCTGACCCGCACCACCGCCGAAACCGATGTCAGCGTCGAGATCAATCTTGACGGCACCGGCAGCTATGACAACCAGACCGGCGTGGGTTTCTTTGATCACATGCTGGATCAACTGGCGCGCCACTCGCTGATCGACATGAAAGTCCGCGCCACCGGCGATCTGCACATCGACGATCACCACACGGTCGAGGATGTGGGCATCACGCTGGGCCAGGCGCTGGCCAAGGCGCTGGGGGACAAACGCGGCATCCGGCGCTACGGGTCCTGCCTGCTGCCGATGGATGACGCCCTGCTGCGCTGCGCCCTTGACCTGTCGGCCCGGCCCTTCCTGGTGTGGAATGTCGATCTTCCGACCGACAAGATCGGGACCTTCGATACGGAGCTTGTGCGCGAATTCTTCCAGGCTTTCAGCACCCAGGGCGGCATCACCCTGCATGTGGACATGCTGCATGGGCTGAACAGCCACCATATCGTCGAGGCGGCGTTCAAATCCGTTGCCCGTGCGCTGCGCGAGGCCGTTGAGGTCGATCCACGCAAATCGGGCGATATCCCCTCCACCAAGGGTGCGCTTTGACCCCGATGCAGGGGATGACGGCGGCGGAGGTCGTCAATGGCAACCGGTGGATGTGCCACAGAACGGCAGGTTTTCAGCCACCGGCCTACAAGGCGCATCCTGCCGGAACCTTGCATGTGCCGCCCTGCCCGCCCGCGCGCCCGGACGCTGCCATGAGGCCTGACACTCCCTTGATGCCAGAGGCTATCCCAGACACTCCCATGAAGACATGTCACATATGACATGTCTTCATTTGCGGCCCGCAGGCCCGCCCCGCCCCCGGCCATCCGCAGCCGCCCTCAGGAAATCCCTTCACTCCCGCCATTCACAAAGGGACAGATGCCCATGCTGACCGCCATCATCGACTATGAAAGCGGCAACCTGCATTCCGCCCACAAGGCCTTTGAACGCATGGCCCGCGAAGTGGACGCAGGCGAGGTCACCGTCACCTCCGAGGCCGATGTGGTGGCACGCGCCGACCGGATCGTCCTGCCGGGCGACGGTGCCTTTCCCGCCTGCATGGCGGCACTGAAGGGCGCAGGTGGTGTGTTCGATGCCATGGTCGAAGCGGTCGAGGTCAAGGGCCGCCCGTTTCTGGGCATCTGTGTCGGCATGCAGCTGATGGCCACGATGGGCCGCGAATACCGCGACACGCCGGGCCTGGACTGGATCGGCGGCGAGGTCACCCGCATCGCGCCCGCCGACCGCAGCCTGAAGGTGCCTCATATGGGCTGGAACGATCTGGTGATCGACCATCCGCACGCCGTCTTTGACGGTATCAAGACAGGCGACCACGCCTATTTCGTGCATTCCTACCATATGGCGGTGAACGACCCGGCCCAGCGGCTGGCCCATGTGGACTATGCAGGCGACGTCACCGCCATCATCGGGCGCGACACCATGCTGGGCATGCAGTTCCACCCCGAGAAATCGCAGGCCACCGGATTGCGGCTGATCTCGAACTTCCTGAAATGGGCGCCATAGGCGCTCAGCCAGGGCTATCTGATCCGCGTCCAGACGAGGTTCCTGCAGGTTGCCGCAGTGCAGGCCTGCAGATGCAATGCGCCCCCCACCGCCCTGACCCGGGTCTGCCCATAGCGTTCACCATCGCGCGCGCCATATTCGCCCAGAAAGCTGCCATCGGGCTGTGCACGCAGGTTCCAAAGCACCTTCGCGCCCACCGCATCGGACCTTGCGTCATACCCTCGCCGGTTCTTGGCCCGCTCGACCAGTGCGCAGAGGTCGCGCCCGCATCTGCGCGTGCGCACATGCAATACGACCCCCAGCCCGTCCGGTTCGGTCTGCCAAAGGCCGCGCGGGATTTCGGCCGCATCCCTTCCCTGCGCGACTGCATGTGATGACAGACAAAGGATCAGGGCAATCGCGCCCCCGCGCAGCGCCCGCATGAACTGCACCTTAACTTTCCCGCAATGACACCGGCATACCCGGTTCAGCCCCCCGAAAACTCACATCCCCGGCGCAATGGCCGGAAAGCGGATCAGTTGATCCGCTTCCAGGTCTGTTTCGAACAGATCAGACCGCCCGCCACGCATCCCGACAGTTTCAGCGCATTGCCCGAGACATTCATCTTGCCGATGTAGATCTTGCCATTCGACGGCCGCCAGACCTTGCCCGCGTAATTCCCGCCGCCTTCCGGCACCATGTCGATCACCAGCGTCTTGCCAAGGTTGGGCGACTTGTATTCGCCACTGTCATTGAAGGTCCGCGCAATGGTGCCGCAAATCGCGCCGCCACAGGGGGCCATCTTCACATGGGCATAGGCCCCGTCATCGACCTGGGTCTGCCAGGTGCCAACCGCCGGGTCTGCCGCCTGGGCCGCCCCGGCCAGACCAAAGGCCAGTGCCGCCGCTGTCATCAGTTTTTTCATGCAATATCCTCCCCTTTTGCGGCATAGTCTGGATCAGCGCCCGGTTTCTGGCAAGCCTGACCTGAGGTCGCGTTGCAAATCCCGCCCATGCATGCAAAACCGCGCGTGCAAATCAGCACAGGACCCGCCGATGATCCTCTATCCCGCCATTGACCTCAAGGACGGACAGGCCGTGCGCCTGGTCCACGGTGACATGAAAAGCTCCACCGTGTTCAACGACGATCCCGCCGCCCAGGCCCGCAGCTTTGTCGAGGCCGGCTGCCAATGGCTGCATCTGGTGGATCTCAACGGTGCCTTTGCCGGCACCCCGGTCAATGCCGCCCCGGTGGAGGCGATCCTGAAAGCCTGCAAGGTCCCCGCCCAGCTGGGCGGCGGCATCCGCGACATGGCCACAATTGACTCCTGGCTCGACAAGGGGCTTGCCCGCGTCATCCTGGGCACGGTCGCCGTGGAAAACCCCGATCTGGTCCGCGAAGCCGCCCGCGCCTTTCCCGGCAAGGTCGCCGTCGGCATCGACGCGCGCGAAGGCCGCGTCGCGACCAAGGGCTGGGCCAATGAAACCGATGTGCTGGTCACCGACCTCGCGAAATCCTTCGAGGACGCGGGCGTCGCCGCGATCATCTACACCGACATCATGCGCGACGGCGCCATGGGCGGCCCCAATATCGAGGCCACCGCCGCCCTGGCCCGCGCGGTCCGCATTCCCGTCATCGCCTCCGGCGGCGTGTCCTCACTTGATGATCTGATCGCCCTGCGCGACACCGGCGTGATCGAAGGCGCCATTTCGGGCCGCGCCCTTTATGACGGGGCAATCGACCTTGCCACCGCGCTCTCAACCCTGTCCCGGTGATTTCATTGTTCCTGAAATACACAATCCACCCCCGCCCCACGCCCGGACCAGAGACATGTTGAAAACCCGCATCATCCCCTGCCTCGACGTGGCCGATGGCCGGGTGGTCAAAGGTGTGAACTTCGTCGGCCTGCGCGATGCGGGCGATCCCGTCGATGCCGCCATCGCCTATGACGCCGCAGGTGCCGACGAGCTGTGTTTTCTCGACATCCACGCCACCCATGAGAATCGCGGCACGATGTTCGACCTGGTGCGCCGCACCGCCGAACATTGCTACATCCCCCTGACCGTCGGCGGCGGCGTGCGGAGCGCGGCGGATGTGCGCGCCCTCCTGCTGGCCGGGGCCGACAAGGTCAGCTTCAATTCCGCCGCCGTTGCCAATCCGGAGGTCGTCGCCGAAGCCGCCGATCATTTCGGCAGCCAATGCATCGTGGTCGCCATCGACGCCAAGACGGTCTCCCCCGGCAAATGGGAGATTTTCACCCATGGCGGTCGCAAATCCACCGGCATCGACGCCGTCGCTTTCGCCCGTACCGTTGCCGAAAAAGGCGCGGGCGAGATCCTGCTCACCTCCATGGACCGCGATGGCACCAAATCCGGCTTCAACCTGCCGCTGACCCGCGCCATCTCTGACGCGGTAAACGTGCCGGTGATCGCCTCGGGTGGTGTCGGCACGCTCGACCATCTGGTCGAAGGCGTCACCGAGGGCGGCGCATCCGCCGTGCTGGCCGCCTCGATCTTCCATTTCGGCGAATTCACCATTCACGAGGCCAAACAGCACATGGCCGCCGCCGGCATCCCGATGAGGCTGACATGACCCAAGCGACTCCCGCAAACGGCACGCTCGACGCCCTCTATGCCACCATCCTCAGCCGCAAGGGTGCGGACCCTGACAGCAGCTGGACCGCGCAATTGCTGGCAAAAGGCCCCGAGAAATGCGCCGAAAAATTCGGCGAGGAAGCCATCGAGGCCATCATCGAAGCGGTGAAAGACGACAAGACGGCCCTCACGTCGGAGGCCGCCGATGTGCTCTACCACCTGCTGGTCATGCTCGCCGCCCGCGACGTCCGCCTCTCCGACGTGATGGATGAACTTTCCCGCCGCCAGTCGCAATCGGGCCTCGCGGAAAAAGCCTCCCGCTGATCCGCTGCTGTACAGCGTCTGACGAGATACCTGACACAGCAGACATCACGTGACGCTTCCGCCCGGAATGCCCGGGGGAGTTTGAGGGGGCAAAGCCCCCTCAGATTGCTGACAAACCCGGAAGCGGCTGCCGCCGGAGGTAAATCGTTCTTCTGCGCTCAGCGTTACGTTTTCGAACGAAGGGCCGCGCCCGAGCCTGGGAGGGCGCATT